>NZ_JAZDCH010000001.1:0-112723 GCF_036311905.1 Brachybacterium sp. J153
GTGCGCGTGTTGCTTGATATCTCAATAGCGTGTCTGTTTGTTGATGCCAATATTTTAAGTTGGCAAACATTTTATACGGATGATTAGCAGTTATATGCTGGTTGTTTGTTGTTTGTCAGGATTTTTTCTATGTTTTCATGGAGAGTTTGATCCTGGCTCAGGACGAACGCTGGCGGCGTGCTTAACACATGCAAGTCGAACGATGACGACCGTGCTTGCACGGTCTGATTAGTGGCGAACGGGTGAGTAACACGTGAGTAACCTGCCCCTCACTTCGGGATAACCTCGGGAAATCGTGGCTAATACCGGATACGAGTCTTCACCGCATGGTGGTGACTGGAAAGTTTTTCGGTGGGGGATGGACTCGCGGCCTATCAGTTTGTTGGTGAGGTAACGGCTCACCAAGGCGATGACGGGTAGCCGGCCTGAGAGGGCGACCGGCCACACTGGGACTGAGACACGGCCCAGACTCCTACGGGAGGCAGCAGTGGGGAATATTGCACAATGGGCGAAAGCCTGATGCAGCGACGCCGCGTGAGGGATGACGGCCTTCGGGTTGTAAACCTCTTTCAGTAGGGAAGAAGCGAAAGTGACGGTACCTGCAGAAGAAGCGCCGGCTAACTACGTGCCAGCAGCCGCGGTAATACGTAGGGCGCAAGCGTTGTCCGGAATTATTGGGCGTAAAGAGCTTGTAGGTGGCTTGTCGCGTCTGCCGTGAAAACCCGAGGCTCAACCTCGGGCGTGCGGTGGGTACGGGCAGGCTAGAGTGTGGTAGGGGAGACTGGAACTCCTGGTGTAGCGGTGAAATGCGCAGATATCAGGAAGAACACCGATGGCGAAGGCAGGTCTCTGGGCCATTACTGACACTGAGAAGCGAAAGCATGGGTAGCGAACAGGATTAGATACCCTGGTAGTCCATGCCGTAAACGTTGGGCACTAGGTGTGGGGGACATTCCACGTTTTCCGCGCCGTAGCTAACGCATTAAGTGCCCCGCCTGGGGAGTACGGCCGCAAGGCTAAAACTCAAAGGAATTGACGGGGGCCCGCACAAGCGGCGGAGCATGCTGATTAATTCGATGCAACGCGAAGAACCTTACCAAGGCTTGACATGCACCGGACGACTCCAGAGATGGGGTTTTCTTCGGACTGGTGCACAGGTGGTGCATGGTTGTCGTCAGCTCGTGTCGTGAGATGTTGGGTTAAGTCCCGCAACGAGCGCAACCCTCGTTCCATGTTGCCAGCGCGTAATGGCGGGGACTCATGGGAGACTGCCGGGGTCAACTCGGAGGAAGGTGGGGACGACGTCAAATCATCATGCCCCTTATGTCTTGGGCTTCAAGCATGCTACAATGGTCGGTACAATGGGTTGCGATACTGTGAGGTGGAGCGAATCCCAAAAAGCCGGCCTCAGTTCGGATTGGGGTCTGCAACTCGACCCCATGAAGTCGGAGTCGCTAGTAATCGCAGATCAGCAACGCTGCGGTGAATACGTTCCCGGGCCTTGTACACACCGCCCGTCAAGTCACGAAAGTCGGTAACACCCGAAGCCAGTGGCCCATCCTCGTGAGGGAGCTGTCGAAGGTGGGATCGGTGATTGGGACTAAGTCGTAACAAGGTAGCCGTACCGGAAGGTGCGGCTGGATCACCTCCTTTCTAAGGAGCATCACCAATGATTGGTGGCCATCTTCCTGCCCGAGTGTGGTGGGGGTGGTTGCTCAAGGGTGGAACATCAACGGATGGGCGCTTCGCCGGCCGGCAGGGCTGCGCTAGTACGACTCTTCGGGGTCTGGAACGTGTGGTTGTTCGGGTGGTTTGAGGTGGAGACACGCTATTGGGTTGTGAGGCTGCACGCGGCCTGCTGAGGGTCCTTCGGGATGCTGGGTGGGTGTGTGGCTGGTCCTCCCTGATTCTTGCTGCCTGTGTGGGTGGTGGGGGTTGGTGTGGGGTTGTTTCTTGAGAACTACATAGTGGACGCGAGCATCTTGTAAGCAATTTTTAAGATTTTGGTCTTTGTTGTGTTGCCTAAGTTGTAAAGGGCGCACGGTGGATGCCTTGGCACAAGGAGCCGAAGAAGGACGTGGGAGTCTGCGAAAAGCCTCGGGGAGTTGACAACCGAACTGTGATCCGAGGATGTCCGAATGGGGAAACCCACCAGGGGTCATGCCCTGGTACCCGCCACTGAATGTATAGGTGGTGTGGAGGGAACGCGGGGAAGTGAAACATCTCAGTACCCGCAGGAAGAGAAAACAAATAGTGATTCCGTGAGTAGTGGCGAGCGAAAGCGGAAGAGGCTAAACCTGGTTTGTGTGATACCCGGCAGGGGTTGCAGGTCAGGGGTTGTGGGACGTGTCTGATGGGTCTGCCGGCTCATCGACGTGGACGTGCAGCGGTAGTCGAAGTCGTGATGAGTGCGACGGCGTAGAGGGTGTGACCCCCGTAGACGAAACCGATGTGCGGCGTGACGCTGTTCCCGAGTAGCACCGGGCCCGTGAAATCCGGTGTGAATCTGCCAGGACCACCTGGTAAGCCTGAATACTACCTTGTGACCGATAGCGGACAAGTACCGTGAGGGAAAGGTGAAAAGCACCCCGGGAGGGGAGTGAAATAGTACCTGAAACCGTGCGCTTACAATCCGTCGGAGCCTTGAGGGGTGACGGCGTGCCTTTTGAAGAATGAGCCTGCGAGTTAGTGGTCGGTGGCGAGGTTAACCCGTGTGGGGTAGCCGTAGCGAAAGCGAGTCTGAACGGGGCGTTCAGTCGCCGGCTCTAGACCCGAAGCGAAGTGATCTATCCATGGGCAGTGTGAAGCGCGGGTAAGACCGCGTGGAGGCGCGAACCCACTTCAGTTGAAAATGGAGGGGATGACCTGTGGATAGGGGTGAAAGGCCAATCAAACTTCGTGATAGCTGGTTCTCCCCGAAATGCATTTAGGTGCAGCGTTGCGTGTTTCGTGTCGGAGGTAGAGCACTGGATAGGCGATGGGCCCCACCGGGTTACTGACCTTAGCCAAACTCCGAATGCCGATACGTGAGAGCGCAGCAGTGAGACTGTGGGGGATAAGCTTCATAGTCGAGAGGGAAACAGCCCAGAACATCAGCTAAGGCCCCTAAGCGTGTGCTAAGTGGAAAAGGATGTGGAGTTGCTTAGACAACCAGGAGGTTGGCTTAGAAGCAGCCACCCTTGAAAGAGTGCGTAATAGCTCACTGGTCAAGTGATTCTGCGCCGACAATGTAGCGGGGCTCAAGCACACCGCCGAAGCTGTGTCATTCAGATTTTTGTCTGGATGGGTAGGGGAGCGTCGTGCAGCCAGCGAAGCCGCGGGGGAACCCAGTGGTGGAGGCTGCACGAGTGAGAATGCAGGCATGAGTAGCGAAAGACGGGTGAGAAACCCGTCCGCCGATTGATCAAGGGTTCCAGGGCCAGGTTTATCCGCCCTGGGTTAGTCGGGACCTAAGGCGAGGCCGACAGGCGTAGTCGATGGACATCGGGTTGATATTCCCGAACCGATCGTAGGAGGACCCATACCGAGGCAGTCGATGCTAACCACCCGAGTCTTCCCCATGCCCTTCGGGGCGTGGAGGTTGATGAGGCTGGGAACCAAGGTTGTAGTAGGTCAGCGCGAGGGATGACGCAGAGAGGTAGCTTCCGCGGACTTAATGGAATAGTCCGTCTAAGCGAGCAGCCCGAGCACCGGTAATGCGGTGCCGTATTGGGTGAGACGTGATGGGGATCCCGTATGGGCGTAGGTGAGTGATCCTGTACTGCCAAGAAAAGTTCCGGCGTGACGAATACGGTCGCCCGTACCCTAAACCGACTCAGGTGATCAGGTAGAGAATACCAAGGCGTTCGAGAGAATCGTGGTTAAGGAACTCGGCAAAATGCCCCCGTAACTTCGGGAGAAGGGGGGCCCGAACCGTGAGAGCGGTGAGGGCCGCAGAGACCAGGGAGAAGCGACTGTTTACTAAAAACACAGGTCCGTGCGAAGTCGTAAGACGCTGTATACGGACTGACGCCTGCCCGGTGCTGGAAGGTTAAGAGGACCGGTTAGATCTTCGGATCGAAGCTGAGAATTTAAGCCCCAGTAAACGGCGGTGGTAACTATAACCATCCTAAGGTAGCGAAATTCCTTGTCGGGTAAGTTCCGACCTGCACGAATGGCGTAACGACTTCTCCACTGTCTCAACCGCGAACTCGGCGAAATTGCATTACGAGTAAAGATGCTCGTTACGCGCAGCAGGACGGAAAGACCCCGGGACCTTTACTATAGTTTGATATTGGTGTTCGGGACGGCTTGTGTAGGATAGGTGGGAGACTGGGAAGCATTCACGCCAGTGAGTGTGGAGTCATTGTTGAAATACCACTCTGGTCGTTCTGGATTCCTAACCTCGGTCCGTGATCCGGATCAGGGACAGTGTCTGATGGGTAGTTTAACTGGGGCGGTTGCCTCCCAAAAAGTAACGGAGGCGCTCAAAGGTTCCCTCAGCCTGGTTGGTAATCAGGTGTTGAGTGTAAGTGCACAAGGGAGCTTGACTGCGAGACAGACATGTCGGGCAGGTGCGAAAGCAGGAACTAGTGATCCGGCACCTCATTGTGGAATGGGTGTCGCTCAACGGATAAAAGGTACCCCGGGGATAACAGGCTGATCTTGCCCAAGAGCTCATATCGACGGCATGGTTTGGCACCTCGATGTCGGCTCGTCGCATCCTGGGGCTGGAGTTGGTCCCAAGGGTTAGGCTGTTCGCCTATTAAAGCGGTACGCGAGCTGGGTTTAGAACGTCGTGAGACAGTTCGGTCCCTATCCGCTGCGCGCGTTGGATATTTGAGAAGACCTGTCCCTAGTACGAGAGGACCGGGATGGACTGACCTCTGGTGTGCCAGTTGTTCTGCCAAGGGCATGGCTGGTTGGCTACGTTGGGAAGGGATAACCGCTGAAAGCATCTAAGCGGGAAGCCTGCTTCAAGATGAGATATCCATGCACTTTGTGTGAGAGGCCCCCAGTAGACCACTGGGTTGATAGGCCAGATGTGGAAGCGCAGCAATGCGTGGAGCTGACTGGTACTAATGGCCGATGACTTATTCAACACTTCTTTTGCTGTGAGTGTTCGCGTCCACTGTGTGGTTCTGGGGAAGCAATCCCTGCCACTGTCGCCCTGTGTGGGTGGTGGTGTGTGGGCTGGTTGTGTCTCATAGTGTTACGGCGGTCATAGCGTCGAGGAAACGCCCGGTTCCATTCCGAACCCGGAAGCTAAGCTCGATTGCGCCGATGGTACTGCACTCGGGAGGGTGTGGGAGAGTAGGTCGCCGCCGGACATCTTTGTGGGAGTGGGAGTGAGCTGGAGACCCTTTCGGGGTTTCGCTCCTCCCACTCCCTTTTTTTATGCCCGAACGCGGATCTCTTCGCGTGGTCGGGTTTCGGCGTCTTGGGGCGGAGCCGGCTGATTCGAATTGCTCCACCGCGCGATGTGTCCTCGGTGACCTCGGCACCTCCGCACTCGGCGGGAGCCGACGCGACGGTAGACTGATACGTCGTAGCCGGGTCGCATCCAACATGCGTCCGAGCCGTTCCGTCCCGCGGTCACGGCAGCGCTCCCGAGCAGGGAGCGGGCCCGTCCGCACACATCCACCCAGGAGCGTCATGCCGTCCACGCTGCCGGTCATCCCCGACATCGATGACCAGCTCGCCTCGGCCATCCTCGAGCAGCTCGAGGCGATCGAGGAGCGCCTGCGCGACTCCGTGGCCACCTCCGACGACATGGTGCGGTGGACTGCACGCCACCTGATGGATGCCGGCGGCAAGCGGGTGCGCCCGATGCTGGTCCTTCTCGCCGCCTCGTTCGGCGACATCAGCCGGGAAGAGGTCCTCGACTCGGCGGTCCTCGTCGAGCTGACCCACCTGGCGAGTCTTTATCACGACGATGTCATGGACTCCGCTGCCACCCGTCGCGGGGCCGAGAGCGCCCATGCGCTGTGGGGCAACAACGTCGCGATCCTGACCGGTGACTTCCTCTTCGCCCGTGCGAGCGGCTTGAGCGCGCGCATCGGCCCCGAGGCAGTGCGCCTGCACTCCGAGACCTTCGAGCGGCTGTGCCTCGGCCAGCTGCACGAGACCGTCGGCCCCCGGGCGGAGGACGATCCGTTCGCGCACTACATCTCGGTGCTCGCCGACAAGACTGCTTCCCTGCTCGCCCTCGCGGGTCGACTGGGCTGTCTCCTGTCCGGTGCGCCTGCCGGCACGGACGAGGTCATGGCCCGGTACGGGGAGAAGGTCGGGGTCGCCTTCCAGCTCGCGGATGATGTTCTGGACCTCACCAGCGACAGCGCCACAAGCGGCAAGACGCCCGGGATCGACCTGCGCGAGGGCGTGCCCACCATGCCGACCCTCCTGGTGCGTCGCCGCGCTGCGGAGACCGGTGATCCGGCCGCCCAGGTTATCGTCGACCGGCTGGGCGCTGATCTCTCGAGCGACGAGGAACTCGCGGAGCTCGTCGAGCTGCTGCGGCAGGACCCTGCCCTGGAGGAGACTCGTCGCCTCGCGGCGCGGACGGCGGACGAGGCGGTGGGGATCCTGCTCGAGCTCCCCGCCGGTCCCGCTCGCGACGCTCTCGTCGAGTTCACCCGCAGCCTCGTCGACCGCAGTCGCTGACCCGCCGCAGGGGAGCGCATGACGGCTCTCGCGGACTCCTCCCCCGAAGCTCTGGGCGCGAGCTTGTGAATCGACGGTGACCTGCCCCGGCCCGTCGACGTGACTTGCCCCGCGTGGCGTCGACAGGTGTTCACGAGTACCCTGTGGACGTCGTGTGGCACGCAGAGTCGGCCTCCGGGACGTCTCGCAGGGGAGCAGTGGGGGTCACTGCTGGTCCACGACAGCATGTCGTTCATGTCTCTGGGGGTACCACTATGTCCGTCGCCGCGGGACCGCAGCGCAGACGTCGCCGCACCACTGTCGTCACCACTGCAGTGCTGGCGGTCGCCGCGCTCGTCCTGACGGGCTTCGCGATCAACTACCAGGGACTGACCTCCTCCGAGGTCGAAGTCTCCAACGGCGGCGTCTGGGTGATGAGCGAGCAGGACGCCCGCATGGGCCGGCTCAACGTGGACGCCGGCGAGCTGGATGCCCGCCTCAACCAGAGCGGCGACGATCTGGATCTGCTGCAGTCGGGGAACATCGTCTTCGAGACCGGCGCTCGCGGTCTCACGCCCATCAACACCGCCTCCGTGCAGCGCGGCGGTCTCGTCGAGCTCCCGCTCGGCAGCACCGTGGCGCTCGGGGACGACCGCGTGGCGATCACCGCGGCCGACGGGCGTGTCTGGATCCTCTCGCCCGAGGAGGCTGCTGCTTTCTCTCCCTCCGGCGCCGAGCCCGCGTACACCGCTGAGGGCTCCGTCCCGCTCGTCACCGTGAGCACGGAGGGCACCGTCTTCGTGCTCGACGGGACCACGCTGCTGCGCTTCGAGCGCACCACCGACACCCGCGACGCCAAGGCGGCGAAGCCGATCGAGGTGGGCAACCTCTCCGGCTCGCAGGAGATGCTCGAGCTGACCGCCGTCGGGGAGCAGCCGGTGATCCTCGACCGGGAGAACCGACTCCTCCGCGTCGGCACGAAGGTCGCGCGCTACAGCCTCGCCGACTACGGCGTCACCAACTACGAGCCCGAGGCGATCAGGCTGCAGCAGCCGAGTGCGGCCTCGGACCACTTCGTGCTCGCGACCGAGGACTCCCTCTTCACGATCCCCTTCGACGGCGGCGAGGCCCAGGTCGAGCCCGCCGGCGGCACCGGCACCCCCGTCCAGCCCGCCCAGGCGCGGGGCTGTGCCTACGCGGCGTGGAACGGGTCGAACCGTTACGTCCGGGCCTGCGAGGGTCACGAGGCGGCGGCGGACACCATCCCCGACGTCGACAGCGAGGCGGACCTCTCCCTCCGGGTCAACAACGAGCTGGTGATCCTCAACGACCAGCGCTTCGGCCTGTCCTGGGAGATCATGGATGCGATGGCGATCGTGGACAACTGGGAGATCACCCAGGAGATCCAGACCTCCTCCTCCGAGCAGAAGGAGAAGGAGACCCTCAGCACCACCATCACGAACATCGCCGCCGAGCGGGACGAGGAGAACCGCGCCCCCACGGCGAACAATGACGAGTTCGGGGTGCGGCCCGGCAAGAACGTGGTCCTCCCGGTGGCCCGCAACGACACCGACCCGGACGGCGACATCCTCACCGCCCGGGTGGAGGGCGCACAGCCGGGCATCGGGACCGTGACCCCGATCCGCGGGGGGACGCAGCTGCAGATCGCGGTCAACGAGGACGCGACGGGCTCAGCGAGCTTCACCTATCTGGTGGACGACGGCCGCGGCGGGACCGACACTGCGACGGTCACCCTCGACGTCCGCGAGGACACCGAGAACAGTGCACCGCAGCCCGTCACGGAAGGCATCACCAAGGTCCAGGTGCGATCCGGCCAGGACGTCAGCGTCAACATCCTCCCTTACTGGGAGGATCCCGACGGGGACGCCTTCTACCTCACCAACGCGACGACCAAACCCGAGGACGTCGTCACCTTCCAGCCCGATGGGCTCATCACCTTCAACGATGCGGGCCTGGCGACCGGTACCAAGCAGGTCCAGCTCACCTTCCGCGACGAGAAGGGGATGGTCGGCGAGGCGCACATCGACGTCGAGGCGGTCACCGACACCGATCTCGCCCCGATCACCACGGGCGACCACATGAGCGTCGTCGCCGGTCGCACCACGACCATCAAGCCGCTCGTCAACGACCTCAACCCCAACGGCGGCGAGCTCGAGCTGACCAACGTCTCGGAGACCGACGGGCTCGAGGTCGACGCCGCCCTCGAGGCGGGCACGGTGAACGTCACCAGCTCGGCCCCGGGCACCTACTACCTCGAGTACACGGTCGCCGGCGCCGGATCGAGCACCGCCTCGCTCGGCATCATCCGCGTGGACGTGGTCGAACCGTCCAGCGAGGACCTCGCTCCCGTCGCCGTGGACGACACGGGAACCGTGACCACGGGCGCGGACACGCTCGTCGACCCGCTCGAGAATGACGTCGACCCCACGGGCGGAGTGCTCGTGATCAACTCGATCTCGGTGCCGGAGGACAGCGGGCTCAAGGCCACGATCATCGGCCACCACCTGGTGAAGGTCGAGGCCGAGCCCGGTGCCGTCGTCGCCGAGGAGCCGCAGCCGATCACCTACGAGGTCGCGAACTCCGCGGGCAGCACGACCGGCACGCTCCGTGTCATGGTCGCCAAGACCGACACCCAGTTCGCGAACCCGATCGCCGTCGCGGACCGGTCCGTGGTCCGCGCCGGGGACATGGTGAACATCGACGTGCTCGCCAATGACGTCTCCCCGACGTCCTCGGAGCTGCATCTGGGCCGGCTGCTGAACGTCGAGTCCGCCAATGCGAAGGGCAATGTCGAACCGCACCAGGACCGCGTCCGCTACAGCGCCGACGCCGACGCCTCCGGCGAGGTCGTGCTGACCTACCAGGTGGTCGACGAGACCGGCCGCAACGGATCCGCCCGCACCACGATCGACATCATCCCCGCGGATGCCCCGAACACGCCGCCGCGGCCGGAGAACCTCACCGCGCGCACGGTCGCCGGCACCCCCGTGCGGATCCCGATCGCCACCACCGGTATTGACCCCGACGGTGACTCGGTCCTGCTCACCGGCATCACCAGCCCGATGCCGCAGCTGGGCGAGATCACCGAGGCCAACGGCGAGTGGATCGAGTACACCCCGGATGCCGACGCCTCCGGCACGGACCGCTTCCAGTACCAGGTGATGGATCGCTTCGGCGCGATCGGCACCGCGGAGGTGCTCGTCGGCGTCGCCCAGCCGAATGAGCTGAACCAGCCGCCGTACGCCGTGGACGACACCGTGGAGGTGCGTCCCGAGCGCGAGGTGCAGATCCCCGTGCTCGACAACGACACCGACCCCGAGGGGGCACCGCTGTCGGTGGTCCGCGAGGATGTCGAGGCGATGTCGGGCATCGAGCTGATCCCCGCCAAGGAGGAGCGCAACGAGGGCGCCGTCAGCGTCGTCACCCCGGCCGAGCCCGGCACCCACACCGTGCTGTACAGCGCGAGCGACGGGCAGCTGAGCAGCTCGGCGACGATCACCGTGAAGGTCGATCCCAACGCCCCGCTGCGCGCCCCCGTCGCTCGCGATGACTTCGTCGAGGCGGCCGATGTGCTCGACCCCGAGACGGAGTTCGTCGATGTCGACGTGCTCGCGAACGACTCCGACCCCGACGGGGCCGCGGGCGACCTCGAGGTCCGTCTGGAGGGGGCGGGGGAGTCCGCGACCCTCCGCGAGGACGGGATCGTCCGGATCACCCCGACCGAGGAGCAGCAGCGGCTGCGCTACGTCATCACCGACGTCGACGGTCTCGAGTCGGCCGGCTACATCTGGGTTCCCGGCACGGCGAAGCAGGCGCCCGTGTGGGTGGGGAAGCCCGTCGAGGTGCAGGCCGGTGCGACGGCCCCGATCGACCTGGGCGATCCCGCGAACGTCCGCGTCCGTCCCGGCGGGCAGCCCGCGACTATCACCGACCCCTCCCTCGTGGTCGCGGAGCACGGTGACGGCTCGCAGCTGGTCACGGGAGACCGCACCCTCGAGTACCGTTCGGCCGAGGGCTACTCGGGCAACGACACGATCACCGTCGAGGTGACCGACGGCGAGCTGGGCGATCCGACGGCCGCGACGGCGACCCTGGCCATCCCGGTCCGCGTGATCGCCGAGGAGACCAACCTCCCGCCGACCTTCCAGGGGACGCTCCTCGAGGTCGAGATCGGCGGTCCGGCCTCCACGGTCGACGTCGCCCCGGGAGCCTCCGATCCGGAGGGGGATGAGCTCACCTACGCCCTCGGGGAGCCGGAGGGCTCGACGGCGGAGGTGACCGTGTCGATGGAGGGGTCCGTCGTCACCGCGAAGGCCACGTCGAAGGCGCCCAAGGGCACCACCGTCGACGTCCCCGTCACTGTCACCGACGGCACCAACGATCCGGTGTCCGCGACGGTGCAGGTCGTCGTCGGCGGATCGAAGCAGCCGTTGCTCGCCGCGGTCGATGACACGGTGGACATCGACGCGGGTCGCACGGACACGATCGACGTGCTCCGCAACGACTCCAACCCGTTCCCCGGCGGGGAGCGCACCGTCACCGAGGCGACCCGGGTCAACGGCACCGGCGAGGTGGTGCTCGACGGGAACCAGGTGACGATCACGCCCGACGCGGATTTCCACGGGGTGCTCACCGCCCAGTACAAGGTGCTCGACGACACCGAGGACCCCGATCGGATGGCGACCGGCACGATCACGGTGAACGTGCGCGGCCGGCCCGAGCCCCCCTCGGCGCCGCGCATCGGCGACGTCAGCGACCAGCAGGTCGAGCTGAACTTCACCGCAGGCGCCGACAACAGCGCCCCGATCACCGGCTACCGGGTCACCTCGGCGAGCGGACCGTCCGTCTCCCAGGACTGCGCCTCGACCTCCTGCACCATCACCGGACTGCAGAACGACGTCGAGTACTCCTTCCAGGTCATCGCGATCAACGAGGTGGGGGAGTCCGACACCTCCGCGGCGTCCGCGGTCGCCCGCCCGGACGTCCGGCCCGAGAAGCCCGCCCCGCCCCGCGCGACCCGCGGGGACATGGAGCTCGGCGTGGCCTGGACCGCTCCCGAGAACCGCGGCTCCGCCATCCAGCGCTACGAGCTGCAGATGCAGAACACCGCGACCGGCGACCTGCAGACCCGTGAGGTCGAGGCGGGGTCGACCCAGATCACATGGGGCGAGCTCACCAACGGCACCGACTACCGGTTCCGGGTCCGTGCGCACAACCTGGCCGACGAGCCCTCGGACTGGTCCGACTGGTCGCGTGCGGAGCACCCGGCAGGTCGTCCCGCCGCGCCCTCCGGCACACCGACCGCCGAGCGGATCAACGACCCCAAGGGCGGCGGCATCACCGTCACCTGGCCCGAGATGACCACGGCCGAGGCGAACGGCGAGCCGATCACCCAGTACGTCGTCACCGCGTCGTCCGGCTCCTCGCAGACCGTCGACGCGAGCTCCACGAAGGCGACCTTCTACGGGCTGGACGCGAACTCCGACCACTCCTTCACGTACCTCGGTGTGAATTCGGTGGGCAACGGCGTCGGCTCCTCGAAGTCCTCCAATGCCGTCACCCCGTGGGCGGTGCCGACGGCTCCCACCAGCGTGAGCGCTTCGCTGCCGGACCCGAACTCAGGCAGCGGCCCGGACGGCCGGGTCGACGTCTCCTGGGAGGGGGCGACCGGCAACGGCACGGACATCAAGGAGTACGTCATCTCCTGGAACGGTGGCTCGAAGACCGTCGACGCCTCGACGACGTCCACGCGCATCTCGGGCCTGAAGAACGGGACCGCCTACTCCTTCAAGGTCCAGGCGAAGAACCGCTTCCAAGGCGGCGAGAGCGAGCTCTCCAGCGGATCCAACTCGGTGACCCCCTACACGACTCCCGCGGGTCCCACCGTCGGCGGCAGCGCAGGAAAGTGCACCGGCGCGAACGACTGCACGATCAAGCTGACGGCCTCGGCCGACGGAGGGGATGGCGGCGGAGGTGGCAAGACTCTTCAGGTCCGAATCGACGGCGGATCCTGGCAGGACTCCGGGACCAGCTACTCGAAGACCTTCACGGTCGCCTCCGGCTCCTCGAAGACGATCGAGGCGCGCGTCGTCAACGGCAAGGGCCTCACGAGCGGCACGAAGAAGCACACGCAGAAGGCGCAGACCTGGGTGCCGCCGGATCCGAAGAGCTCGGTCGTCTGGGGCGCGTTCAAGACGAAGTCCCCGGCGTGCACCTCGCAGTACTGCCGTCAGGTGAACATCAAGGTCTCGGATCTGGATCCGAACAAGACGTACAACATGACCCTCTACACGAACCCCAGCGGTGGCGGCTCCGGCGCGGACTGGGGCTACAACATCACGGTCAAGCCCAACGCCGATGGCACCTGGAGCACCTACGACGACGGCGGGTACGACTTCCTGTACGGCTACCCCGACAAGAGCTTCACCGTGTACCTCGACGGGAAGGCCGTCGGCACACATCCCTACCAGGGTTGATGATCTTCCGTCGACGCGTCCTCGACCTCCTCCGACCTCTCTCCCCACGAAAGCTGAGCACCACCTGATGAGCATGACCCCCGAACAGGCACGCTGGTTCGCCGAGACCTTCGACAAGCTCGTCCAGAGCGTCGGCCAGGCGGTGCTCGGCAAGAACGAGGTGGTCCGTCTCGTGCTGACCGCGATGATGGCGCCCGGCCACGTGCTCCTCGAGGACGCCCCCGGCACCGGCAAGACCTCCCTGGCCCGCTCCATCGCGGCGACCGTTCAGGGCACCAGCACCCGCATCCAGTTCACCCCGGACCTGCTCCCCTCGGACGTCACCGGCGTGACCATCTACGACCAGAACACGAAGTCCTTCGAGTTCCACAAGGGCCCGGTCTTCGCGAACATCGTCCTGGCCGACGAGATCAACCGCGCCTCGCCGAAGACCCAGTCGGCGATGCTCGAGGTGATGGAGGAGGGCCGGGTGACCGTCGACGGCGTCACCCACGAGGTCGGCAACCCGTTCATGGTCATCGCGACCCAGAACCCGATCGAGCAGGCCGGCACCTACCGGCTCCCCGAGGCGCAGCTGGACCGCTTCCTCATGAAGACCTCGCTCGGCTACCCGGACCACGCCTCGAGCGTGCAGATCCTGCAGGGCTCCGCGCTGCGCGACCGCTCCCAGCAGCTGACCCCGCGCATCTCCCTGCAGGCCGTCAACGACATGACCCAGCTCGCCTCGACCGTCCACGTCGATCCGGCGGTGCTCGAGTACGTCTCGCGCCTCATGGAGGAGACCCGTCTCGCGCCCGAGGTGCGCGTCGGCGTCTCGATCCGCGGTGCGCTCGCGCTGATGCGTGCCGTGAAGGTGTGGGCCGCGGTCAACGGTCGCCACTACGTCATCCCCGACGACGTCAAGCACCTCGTCGGCCCCGTGTGGCTGCACCGCTTCGTGCTCGACCCCGAGGCGGAGTTCGCCGGCACCACCGCTCAGACCGTCATGACCAAGATCCTCAGCGAGGTGGCGCCTCCCCAGGCGCGCCAGCAGTCCGCATGAGCCAGAGCACCGTCCCCAGCGACACCGCCGACGCGAAGAGCGCCAAGGCGGAGGCGAAGCGACGCCGCCGCACGGCGGAGGCCGAGGAGCGGGCCGCCGCCCGTCGGCAGCGCCGTCGGGAGAAGTCGGCCGCCCGCACCGGCGCCCCGGTTGAGGCCACCGCTCCCGGGGGGGAGCAGCCCGCGCCGACGGGCCTGCGGGCGCTCCGTGACCGGATCGGCGAGCTGTGGAGCAACCGGGTGCATCCGGTGCTCGACGTCATCTCGCCCGTCGGCTGGGCGGTCCTGGGGGCGGCGGCCTTCTGCTGGATCGCGGGACTGTGGCTGCACGTCACCGAGCTCAACGTGATCGCCTTCGTCCTCACGGTGCCGCTGGTGATCGCGGCGCTGTTCGTGCTCGGCCGGGCGAACTACCGGGTGGTGCTGGACCTGCAGACCCACCGCGTGGTCGTCGGGACCCGGGCCGTGGGCCGGGTGGAGGTCGCGAACCCGTCGACGCGCGACATCCTGCCCTCCCGCATCGAGCTGGCCGTCGGATCCGCGACCGCCCAGTTCATGGTGCCGCGCCTGGCGCCGGAGGCGACCCACGAGGAGCTCTTCGCCGTCCCCACCAAGCGCCGTGCCGTGCTCGTCGTGGGTCCGGTGCGCTCCGTGCGCGACGACCCGCTCTCGCTCATGCGCCGCCAGGTCACCTGGGCGAAGGAGCAGGAACTGTACGTCCACCCCCGGACCGTGCGCCTCGACGAGGCCGCGAGCGGGTTCCTGCGCGATCTCGAGGGAACTCCCTCCTCGGACCTCTCCAGCTCCGACATCGCCTTCCACGCCCTGCGCGACTACTCGCCGGGCGATGATCGCCGGCATGTGCACTGGCGGACCACCGCTCGCACCGGCAAGCTCATGGTCCGCCAGTTCGAGGAGACTCGCCGCTCCCACGTCGTGGTCGCCCTGGACAACCTCGCGGAGCACTACGCGAGCGAGGACGAGTTCGAGCTGGCGGTCTCCGCCGCCGCTTCGATCTCGGCGCAGACCATGCGGGAGGAGAAGGAGCTGACGCCCTTCACCTTCGACGAGCGCCAGCGCACCGGCACCCCGCGCCAGCTGATGGACGACTACACGGTGATCGAGCAGCTCTCCGAGCAGATTGGTTTCCACGAGCTCGGGCAGAAGGCGGCGGATCTCGCCCCGAACGCCTCGGCGGTGATGATGATCGTCGGCTCCCACACCACGGCGCGCGAGCTGAACGCCGCCGCCAACCAGCTTCCGATCGGAGTGATGGCCGTGGCGATCCGCTGCGTGGACGACGCGGAGGTGCGACGCTCCGCGATCGGCTCCCTCGACGTGGTCACCCTGGGCGACCTCGAGACCCTCGCCCGCGCCCTGAGGTCGGTGGGTCGATGACCGCCGCGACCTCCCGCCGCCGCGCCGCCGCCGCGCCGCCGCCCTCCGTCGGCCGCCGGGCGACGGACCTCGGCGTGCTCGGTCTGCTGTTCGTCCTCGCCCTGGTCGGCTTCCAGACCGCCTACGGCGGCGTGCAGTTCGCGATCACGGGCGTCATGGCCCTCGTGCTCGGCATGCTCATCGCCCTGCTCAGCGCGCATCTGCGCTGGGGGCCTCTGCGCACCCTGCCGATCGTGCTGGGCGTCTACTTCCTGTTCGGCCCGATGCTCGCCGCGCCGACGCGGGCGCTGTGGGGGATCCTGCCGACGCCGGGCTCCCTCTGGGAGCTGCTCAAGGCGCCGGTGACGACCTGGAAGTCCGCCCTGACGGTCGCGCCGCCGGTCGGCAGCGCCCAGGGCGTGCTGGTGGTGGTGTGGCTCAGCGTTCTGCTGCTGTCCCTGGCCTCGGCGACCATCGTCCTGCGCACTCGGCGCTACGTGCTCGCGTGGCTGTTCCCGCTCGTGCTGCTGATGGTGACGGTCGTCTTCGGCACGACCGACGCCGTCCAGCCCGTCATCCGCGGCGTCCTCTTCGCGGTGGTGTCGGTGGCCTGGCTGACCTGGCGCTTCGAAAGCGCGCGCCTGGACAACGCGCAGTCCACGATCATCTCCGACTCGGTGCGGCCCGGCTCCTGGAAGAACCCGGTGCTGCGCCGGCGCATCATCGGCGGCGGCGTGATCATGGCGATCGCCGTCGGGGCGGCCTTCGGGGCGAGCTCGCTGCTGGACCCGCCGGAGGGCGCCGGACGGTTCGCCCTGCGCGATCGGATCTCCCCGCCCTTCGACCCGGATCTGTTCGTCTCGCCGCTGTCCGAGTTCCGCGGGTACCGCAAGGACCAGCGCGATGCGGTGCTGTTCACGGTGACGGGGGTCGAGGCGGGCGATTACGTGCGCCTTGCCACCATGGACCAGTACGACCTCCACGTGTACAACGTCGCCGGGAACCGCGACCGCACGAGCACCTCCGGGGCGTTCATGAGGACGGCCTCCGGGGTGAACCTCCACGAGCCCGGCGAGCAGCAGCGCACCGCGAGCGTCACCATCGGCGACTACCGCGGCGTGTGGCTGCCGACGCTGGGGGAGCGGACCGATCGCATCGACCTCTCCTCGCTCCCGCAGGAGCGGGCGGGCGTCACCGCCGAGAACCTGTTCCTCAACGAGAAGTCGCAGACTGCCGTGAATGCTGCGGGAGTCGACGAGGGGGACATCTACGAGTTCCTCTACGAGCCGTACACCGAGCCCGCCGCCGAGCAGCTCGAGAGCGCGAGCTTCGCCGACATCGCCATGCCCGAGAACTCGCGGGTCGACCAGATCGCCGTCGTCGCGGAGGAATGGGCGGGCGACTCGGACTCCGACTACAAGCGCTTCGCCAATCTCTCCCGCGCCCTGAAGTACGAGGCGTTCTACTCCAACGGACTCGCGGAGGACACCGCCTCGCTCTCGGGCCACGGGGTGAGTCGCCTGCTGGCGATGCTCGATCCGATCGGCTTCGACAAGGAGCAGCCCGACGCTCAGCCGACCGGCAAGATCGGCGACGAGGAGCAGTACGCCGCGCTCCTGGCCGTCATGGCCCGCTCGCTCGACATGCCCGCGCGCGTGGTGATGGGCTTCGAGGTGCCCGAGGGCCAGGAGGGCACGGTCTCGATCACCGGGGACAACGTCACCGCCTGGGTCGAGGTGGCCTTCGACGGCGTCGGTTGGGTGCGCTTCGATCCGGCACCTGACGAGGACCAGGATCCGACGCGGCCCGACCCCAAGGAGGTCGAGAAGCCGCTCCCGCAGGTCGCGCAGCCGCCGCCTCCGCCGGCCGAGCCGCCGAGCCCGCCGCCGGGTGCGATGAGCGAGGAGTCCGATCCGCACGAGCCTCCGGAGGACCCGACCCGCTCGTGGGTCGTGTACCTCGGGATCGGGGCGATCCCGATCGTCCTCGCCCTGCTGGCCGCGCTCGCGATCGTGGTCGCGAAATCCGTGCGCCGCGGCCGACGGCGCTCGCGCGGCGATCTCGCGACCCGCGTCGACGGCGGGTGGCAGGAGATCCTCGACCAGCTCACCGATCTGGGGCGGGCTCCCGATCGGCTGAGCACGCGCGCAGAGATCGCCGCTCGTCTCGACGGCGAGGTGCCCGCGATGGGGGCGACGCTCCTGGCCAGCCGGGCCGATCGGGCCGTGTTCGGACCCGACGACCTGCCCGCACAGGCCGCCGACGAGTACTGGACGCAGGTGCAGGAGGCGCGGCGGGGCCTCGCCGCGTCGGTGCCCTGGCACCGCCGGCTGCGCGGGGCGCTCTCGCTGCGCTCCTTCCGCCGCCGAGCGGCGGAGCGGCGCGCCGAGCACCGTCTCGACAAGGCCAACCGTCGGGCACGCGCCAAGGCCGATCGACGCGCCGCATCCCTGCGGCAGCGCCGCTCCTCGCTGCGGGGCACCTCCCCGCGTACCGCGACGCGATCCAGGAAGGGAAACCCCTGATGACCACCACGCGCTACTGCAGCACCTGCGGGACGCTCCTGCCCGAGAACGCGGCCGTCTGCGGGGAATGCGGAGCCCGCTACCAGGCCTCGCCCTACGAGCGCCGGGCGACCGACGCCCCGGGCGCCTGGTCGGCGGCGCCTCGCGCCCGTGCCCGTGACCTCGGCCCGCAGGAGACCGAGAGCGACGGGGGTGACGGCATCGAGCTGATCTCGCGGGAGGAACTCGCCCCCAAGGAGCCGGGCGCGACGACGCTCCGCCCCCCGGGCCAGTACGATCGAGCAATGGTCACTCAGCCACCGCAGAACCCGACCACCGGATCCGCCTCTTTCGGCTCGCCCAGCGGGCCCGGATCGGCCGCTCCCGCCCCCTCCCAGGGCGCTCCCGCCTCCCAGGGGCCGGCCTTCGAACCGCCGTTGGACGGCTGCGCGCCGAGCACCCCGGTGAAGCGTCTGCTCGCAGCGGTGATCGACGGTGTCGTCGCCGGTCTCGTGACCGTGCCGATGACGGTCGGCGTCATCCTCCTGCTGACCCAGGAGTCGGCCTCGCTGCTCGCCCAGATCCTCACGGGCGTGGGCGCCGCGCTGCCGGTCGCCTATGCGCTGGTGATGGTGTGGCTGACGGGATCCAAGGGCTTCACCGTCGGCAAGCTCGTGATGGGGCTGCGGATCGTGCGGGAGAGCACGGGTGGTCCGCTCGGCTTCGTGCGCGCCCTCGGGCGCTGGGTCGTGTACGGCGTAATCTCGCCGGTCATGGCCCTGTCGATCTTCCTCGACCCGCAGAAGCGGCTGCGCGGTTTCCATGATCGGGTGGTGGGCTCGGTGGTGGTGGACGTCAAGTCCGGCCGCAACCCGCTGACCGCGCGGGCGGACGACTTCGAGCGCGCTCCGGCGGAGCAGTACCTCGGGGCACCGTCGGTCGCCGTCTCCGCTCACCAGAACCTGCTCTCCGAGCCGGGCTCCGCCTGGCAGGGCGGTGACCAGTCCCAGCAGGCAGCCTCCGCAGGGGCTGCCCCGCAGTCCGGTGGCTGGGACCCCCAGCCCGCTCCGTCCCCGTATGCGCCTCCGTCGGCCTCGTCGACGACGGATGTTCCCGCACAGGACGGCTGGGGCTCCCCGGCGCCGGCGGCCCCGGTGCAGGACTCCAGCTCCTGGGCTCCGCCTCCCGTCGAGCCCGCCGCGCAGTCGGGCTGGGAGCAGGCACCGGCACCGCAGCAGTCGGGCTGGGACCAGGGCCCGGCGTCGCAGGCGTCGGCACCGCAGCAGCAGACCGGCTGGGGCCAGTCTTCGGCGTCCCAGGCGCAGTCTCAGGCACCGCAGCAGTCGGGCTGGGGTGCTGCGCCCGAGCCCGCGCCGGCGTCGCAACCCGCTCCCGAGCAGCAGTGGGGTCCGCCCGCTCCGGCCGAGCCCGCCGCGCAGAGCTGGGATGCGCCCTCGCAGCCTTCGGCCCCGCAGCCTCCGACTGAACCGGCTCGCGAGCAGGCCGCTCCGGCTCCCGCAGGGGAGCCGCAGTCCGCCCCGGGCGCCCAGCCGTGGGATCGTCCGGCCGCACCGGCAGAGCCCGCAGCGCCCGCCGTCCCTGCTTCGGGTGGTGCCTGGGGAGCGCCCGCGCCGTCGGCCCCCGCGCAGCAGCCCGCCGCCCCCGCACAGGATGCGCCGCAGGAACTGACCGGGAGCGCCTGGGACGGCGGCACCGACGAGGTCGACGAGGCGACGCGCATGTCCGTGCCCGAGGACGACTCGCTGGGCGACCTCGAGGCGACGCGCATCTCGCCGGTGAAGCTGCCGCCGAAGCGCACTCTCCGACTGGTCACCGATGCCGGGACCGAGCGCGTCGTGGAGCGTGCCGTGGTCATCGGCCGCAACCCTACGGCTCCGGCCGGGGAGCTGCTCTTCGTGCTCCAGGACGACACCCGGTCGGTCTCCAAGACCCACCTGCTCCTCGACGGGACCGGCGACGAGACCATGGTGACCGATCTCGGGTCCACCAACGGATCGGCCATCGTCCGTGAGGACGGTTCCCGTGAGGGTCTCGTCCCGCACAGCCCGACCGTGCTTCCTGCCGGAGCGCAGGTCGCCCTCGGGGACCGGACCCTGTCCGTGGAGCGGGAGCAGTGACCGACCGCTCCCTGTCGGACCCCGATTCCACCGGCACCGTCCGCGTCGTCTCCGCCTCGGCGACCCATGTCGGCCACGTCCGCGCGACAAACGAGGACAGCTACCTCGAGACGACGCCGATCTATCTTGTCGCCGACGGGATGGGCGGCCACAACGCGGGCGAGGTCGCGAGCGCGATCGCCGTCGAGGAGTTCGAGAAGCTCACGATCCAGCAGAACGTGTCCGTGGAGCAGCTCGGCGAGGCGCTCCGCAGCGCGGCCGACAGGATCGGCGAGCTGACGGGCGAGGCGACGGTCGGCGCGGGCACCACCGTCGCCGTGGTCGCCACGATGGTGCTGGACGGCATCGGCTACTGGGTCGTGATGAATCTGGGCGACTCGCGCGTGTACCGGCTGTCGGGGGAGATCTTCGAGCAGGTCAGCGTCGACCATTCGGTCGTCCAGGAGCTGATGGACCGCGGAGATCTGACGGCCGAGGAGGCCCGCGTCCACCCGTACCGGCACATGGTCACCCGCGCCCTCGGCGCCGGTCCCGACTCCGATCCCGACTACTGGCTGATCCCCGCCGAGGTCGGCGATCGCATGCTGATCTGCTCGGACGGTCTGACCGGCGAGGTGTCCGATCAGGCGATCGAGCGCCTGCTGCGTGGCCCGAACGATGTGCGCACGATCTGCCAGGACCTCGTCCAGCTCGCCCTCGACGGCGGCGGACACGACAACGTCACCGTGGTGATCGTCGAGGCGGTCGAGGTGCTCGGCCTCGACCTGGCCAGCGAGGACACCGCTGGCGGCGTCGCGAGCGGCGACTCCGCGAACGATGAGGTGGACGAGGACACGCTGCCGCGCGGGCTGCCCCCGGTCGGGAGCGGACGGTCATGAGCGAGGAGGCGGCTGCGTCCGGCCCCGCCCCTCTCCTCGGGATCGGCACCTTCACCCAGCAGGGGCCGGCGACCCTGGTCGTCCGGGAAGCCGGCTGGGTCGTGCTCGTCCCGGGACTGCGCAAGGAGGTCGCCGAGGCGGCCTGGACGATCCTCGGTGAGGGGCCGACGGGGGAGGAGTTCCTGGACCGTCTGGTCGCCGAGGCGGGCCTCGAGAGCGCCGACAAGATCCCCGCCATCCTCTTCGCGCTGGTCGACGGCACGACCGTGACCTACGGGATCAAGGGGAAGACGCCGCTGCAGGTGTACACCCCGAGCGGCTCCGAGCAGATCGCCGGGACGGAGGACGAGCCGTTCCTGCTGCGCACCATCGAGGAGGTCCTCCGCACCTCCTTCGGTGACCTGCCGGCGGAGGAGCCGATCGGCTCGCCCCGCGTCGTCGCCGGCATCGTGCGCGTGCGCGGCTTCGTGCACGTGACAGTCGACCCCGCGACCCTCGAGGAGGCGGATCGCGCTGCGCTCGCCGAGCAGGTGGAGGCGGACACCCGCCACATCGAGGACGACGCGGCGAAGAAGCGCCGGGCGGAGAAGCCCGCTCCGAGGCCGGCGAGCGAGATCAAGAAGCCGATGCTCGCCACGCGCAAGCCGGGGGAGATGCCGCCGAGCCTGCAGCGCGGGGCGCGCTCGTCCTCGTCCGCGCGCCGCTCCGAGCCCGCTCCGGAACCCTCGGGCCCGAACATGTTCGACGACCTCTTCGGCGGCGCGAAGCCTGCCGCTCCGGGGGCGCCGGCCCCGGCCGCCGATGACCCCGTGGCGTCCGCCGCCGCTCCGGCGGCCCCTGCTCCGGCTCCCGCCGCGGCGGCTCCTGCACCGGCTCCCGCTCCGGCGACCGCGGCTCCGGCTGCTGACACGCCGACGCCGGCGGCTGCGGCCCCCGCCCCGTCCCCGGCCCCCGAGCCGGTGGTCGACACGGCGACACCCGCCGCCTCGGAGGCATCGGCCGACGCCGTCCCCCCTGCCGCCGCTCCGTCTGCAGGGTCGTCGACCGGCGCCCCGCGGCGACGTCTCGTGCGCACCTCCCTGTTCGACCGTGCCCGGCCTGCCGCGGAGACCCCCCGGGCCGAGGCGTCGACGACGCCCACCGCTCAGCCCGCGGCTGCCCCGGAGTCAGCACCCGCGCCGGCCGCCGAGGCCGAGCCAGTTCCCGCTCCCGTTCCGGAACCCGAGCCCGCGCCGCAGCCCGCCCCCGCGCCGGAGCCCGCCGCCGCGCCGGTTGCTGCCACCCCCGCCACCCCCGCCGCGCCCGCCGTGCCTCCCGCGGCGCCGCGCCCCGAGTCGGTCCCCACCCCGGAGCCTCCCGACGAGGACGAGAGCAGCTCGCCGGTCACGCTGGTCGCACCGATCGACGACGAGGACGAGCAGGCGGCCGCGCCGACGCCCCGGCCCCGCCCGGCCGCTCCCGCACCGGCGATGGCCGCCCCCGCCGCGCCAGCGTCCCTCGCCCCGCCGGCCGCGACCGACGTCGAGAACACCGGGGCGTACGACGACCTGTTCGGCAAGACCGTCTTCCGCCGCGTCGAGGACGCCGCCGTGCGCCGCGCCGAGGAGGACGAGCACGACGAGGACGCGCCCGCCTTTACGGAGGAATCGCAGGTCGCGGAGGTCACCCAGGCCGAGGCCCCGCCGGTCGAGGCGGCGCCGAGCCCCGTCGCGCCGGCGGCCCCCGAGCCCGAGAGCGTCGGGGAGTTCATCGACTGGGTCCCCGGCGTCGGCCGCACCGCCCCCGAGATCGCCCAGGCCGCCGCTCGTCGGGCGGCCGCGCCGCCGCGGGTCGACCCCGCCTATCCGCAGGTCCACCTCGCCGAGCGGCCTCCCGCTCCGCGCAGCGGCCCCGCGCCGGCTCCGTCGCCGTCCTACGCCCCGGGACCTTCGCCGTACTACACGCCCCGCGCCCCCCAGGCGCAGGGGATGCACCCGGGAGCGCCCGGCCCCGCTCCCCAGCAGCCGGGTCCGCAGCAGCAGCCGACCCCGCAGCATCCCGGGTACGGCCAGCCCGCCCCCCAGGGCTACCACGGCCAGCAGCTCGGGTACCCCGGCCGCCCCGAGGCGCAGCAGGGCTATCCGGCTGCCCCGGTGAACCCCGTCGCGGCCGGGCAGCAGGTCGGCTATCCGGACCCGTACGGCAGCCCGGCGCCCTACGGCAGCCCCACCGGCCCCCCGGCACAGCACGGTCTCCCTCCACAGCACGGCAGCCCCGCACCGTACGGCGCTCCCGCACAGCACGGCACGCCTGCACAGCACAGCGCCCCGGCCCCGTACGGCGCTCCTCCCGCGGGCGGCCTGCCCGGCGGCCCGGGGGGTCTGCGCCAGGCCGGGGCACCGCACCCCGCAGCCCCCGGCGCCGGCCCCGCGCGTCCGACCCAGCCCGCCGGACCCTCCCTCGCCGCCGCGGCCCCCGGGCCCGGCGGTCCGGGAGGAGCCCCGCAGCAGGGCGTGCTGCTGCCCGCGCTGCTCTGCCCGAACGGGCACCCGAATCCGCCGGATCTGTCCGTCTGTCGGCTGTGCCGGGGACCGCTCCAGGGCCCCACGCAGACGGTCGCCCGCCCGCCGCTCGGCGTCGTCGACATCTCCACCGGGGAACGTTTCGTCCTCGACCGCATGGCGATCATCGGGCGTCGGCCCCGCGCCTCGCGCGTCAGCGCCCAGGAGATGCCGCAGCTGATCACGGTGCCGAGCCCGCAGCAGGACATCTCCCGCTCCCACCTCGAGCTGCGGCTCGAGGGGTGGCATGTGGTGGCCCTCGACCTCGGCACCACCAACGGCACCACGCTGCATCGGGAGGGCACCGACCCGCTGCGGCTGCGCCCTCGGGAGGGCGTGGTCCTCCGCGACGGCGACCACCTGGACCTCGGCGACGACGTCCACCTGTACATGAGGGAGAGGCCATGAGCACCAGACCGCCCTCGGCCCCGCCCCGCCTGCCGGGCTACGAGTACGAGAAGCCGCTCGGCTCCGGCGGCTTCGCCGACGTCTTCCTGTACCGACAGTTCCGGCCCCAGCGCCGCGTGGCGATCAAGGTGCTCCTCTCGAACGTCCTCGACGAGAGCGTGCGCCGCCAGTTCGACGCCGAGGCCAACGTCATGGCCCAGATGTCGACCCACCCGTCGATCGTGACGATCCACCAGGCGGAGGTCTCCGACGACCACCGGCCCTACATCGTCATGGAGTACTGCCCGCGCCCCAACTACGGCCAGCGCTTCCGCAAGGAGCGGATCTCCGTCGCCGAGGCGCTGCGCGTGGGCGTGCAGATCGCGGGCGCGGTCGAGACCGCCCATCGCGCCGGGATCCTGCATCGCGACATCAAGCCCGCGAACATCCTGGTCACGGACTACAACCGACCTGCGCTCACCGACTTCGGCATCTCCATCGCGACCGGTCAGGGACAGGACGTCGAGGACTCCCAGGGCATGTCGATCCCGTGGTCGCCCCCCGAGTTCTTCGCCGATCCGCCGCGGGCCGACGTGCGCAGCGACGTGTTCTCCCTCGCCGCAACGGTCTACTCGCTGCTGGCCTCCCAGACGCCCTTCGAGCGTCGCGGCCAGCGCAACGGCGCCTCGGACCTGATCCACCGCATCTCCGCGGAGCCGCTCCCGCCCCTGACCCGCCCCGACATCCCGCCCGAGCTCAACCGGGTGCTGTCCGTCGCGATGGCGAAGGACCCCGCGGGGCGCTACGACACGGCCCTGGCGCTCGGGCGCGCGCTGCAGCAGGTCGAGCTCGCGCTCTCGCTGCCGGTCACGCAGATGGACGTGCTCGACGACCGCGGCACCGGCCCTGCGACCTCCGGGGAGGATGACGAGCTCGACGCGCACACCCGCATCCGGAAGGTCGCGACCGTTGACCCCGACTCGGTGAGCGCCTCACGTCGGCCGATGGACCGCTTCGCGGGCGTCGCCCCCGCGCTCGGCAGCCCGACGTCTTCGTCGTCGTCGGCCTCGACCCACTCCGCCGCCGAGGCGGACGAGTCCACCACGCTGCGGCCGGCCGGATCCCGGCTGAACCCGCCGCGCGAGGCGACCCCCTACGCCGCTCCCGCCGAGACCGAGGAGGAGAAGCCCTCGACCCCGGTCTGGCCCTTCGTGACCCTCGCCGCGGTCCTCGTGATCGTCCTCGGCGTGGGCACCACCCTCGGCGTCCGCTACCTCACCCACGAGCCCGAGGACGAGATCGCCACCACGGACATCAACGTCGCCCAGACCACCAGGGAGCCCCCGGGGATGCCGGGCGACGTCTCGATCGCCCTCGTCGCCCCGGAGGAACCGGGCGGGGTCACCGCCCGAGCGCGCGTGCAATGGTCGGCCCCGGCGAACCTGACCGAGGAGGACTACTTCCAAGTGAGGTGGAAGGACTTGGAGTCCAACTACGAGCGCTTCGCCACACCGAACCCGGTCTACGGCCGCACCTCGACCGTCGTGGAGGTGCCTCCGGGTCTGACCGCACCGTGCCTCGAGGTGCAGACGGTCAACGACGCCGGCGGCGCGAGCGGCTGGGTCGAAGTCTGCCTGGACGAGGGCTGAGGGAATGAGGAACGTGATGAGCGAACGCAGCACAGAAGGGAAGGGATGACGATGGCGTCGACGATCTCCGTCGAGTTCTGCGGCGAGTGGTACCGGGTCGCCGAGGGGGAGGAGCTGACCATCGGCCGCGAGGCCGACCTCAACGTCGATGACGACAACCCCTTCCTGCACCGCCGCTTCCTGACGATCGTGCAGGTCGAGTCGATGTGGTGGCTGGTGAACATCGGGTCGCGGCTGTCCGCCACGATCACCGACGGCACCGGCAGCATGCAGGCCTGGCTCGCGCCGGGAGCGCGGATCCCGCTCGTCTTCGACGAGACCAAGGTGGTGTTCACCGCCGGGCCGACGACCTACGACCTCTCCGTCCACGCCGAGTCGCCCGACTTCGAGCGGGTCACCCATCCCGACGACCCGGTGGGGGAGACCACCGTCGGGTCCGTGCAGCTCACCGCGAGCCAGAAGCTGCTCATCCTCGCCCTCGCCGAGCCGATGCTGGTCCGTGAGGGCTCCGGCATGAGCTCAGTCCCGACCTCGGCGCAGGCCGCTCAGCGTCTCGGGTGGCCGCTGACCAAGTTCAACCGCAAGCTGGACAACGTCTGCGACAAGCTGGACCGTCTCGGGGTGCGCGGACTGCGCGGCGGCCCCGGGAAGCTCGCGAGCAACCGACGGGCCCGCCTCGTCGAGCACGCGGTCTTCTCGCGGCTGGTCTCGAGCGAGGACCTGCCGCTGCTGGACCAGTCCCAGGACGAGGACGACGAGTAGGACCGAGCCGATCCCCGCCGCGGGGATCCGGACGGGTGGGCGAGGGGCCCGCCAGGGGGAGGAGAGCAGATGCGCATCAAGCTCACGCTGCGCAGGCCCGAGGACCGGCTGACGGACCTCGAGGTCACGGCCGACGCGACGGCGACCGTGGCCGATGTGGCGAACGCGCTGTACCTCGCGGACCCGCTGCGCAGCGAGGTCGAGCCCCCCGAGGGTCTGACCCTGCAGGTGCAGGACGCGGGCGCCGGACCCGGGGCGAACGGGGTGCGCTCCCTGGATCGCGAGATCGACCTGATCCAGGCGGGGCTGCGCTCGGGCAGCGTGGTCTCCATCGCCCGCTCCTCCACCGAGTACGCCACGCGCTCGGAGTCCCGCGGCGCGGCGGTCGCCCTGATGCGGGTGCTCTCCGGCCCGGAGGCGGGCCGCGAGTTCCCGCTACCCAGTGGGTCCAGCGTCATCGGCCGCGAGGGCGACCTCGACATCCGCATCGCCGACCCGATGCTCTCCAAGCGGCACGCCCGCATCAACGTCGGCGACACCATCGAGATCGTCGACCTGCACTCCAGCAACGGCGTGGTGATCGGCGGCGAGCAGGTCCAGCGCGCCGTCATCGGCCCCGCGGACACCGTCCTCATCGGCCAGACCACCTTCTCGGTGATCGCCCTGCACCGCCTGGGCGGGACCGCGCCCAGCTCGCCCGTCGTCGAGTTCAACCGCTCCCCGCGCGTCGTGCCCCGCTTCCCCTACCGGCCGCTCAAGGCGCCCACCCCGCCCAAGGAGCCGGGCCCGCAGTTCTTCCCGATCTTCATGTTGTTCGCCCCGGTGCTCATGGGCGGCTTCATGTTCTCGCTGACGCGCAGCCCCTTCTCCCTCATGTTCGTGTTCATGATGCCGCTCATGGCCACGGCCGGGTACCTCAACCGCAAGTGGCAGGCGAAGAAGCAGCTCGAGCGGCAGATCGAGAACTTCGAGGAGGGGCTCGCCTCGCTCAAGCGCCGCGTGACCGCCGCCCAGGACCTCGAACGCGCGGTCCGCCTCGTCGAGGCGCCGTCGGCCGCGGACACCGTCGACGCCGCCTTCCGCCTGGGCCGCCTGCTGTGGACCCACCGTCCCGAGCACAACGCCTTCGGCACGCTCCGCCTCGGGCTCGGCATCGCCGAGTCCCGGGTGGGCATCGACATGCCGTCGGAGAACGACGCCATCCCGAAGTACTGGGACATGCTCGACGACATGCACGAGGAGTACAAGATGATCGCGGGGGTCCCGATCGTCTCGGAGCTCCGCTACGCCGGGAACCTCGGCGTCGCCGGCGGCGGTGCGGAGGCCGACGGGGTGGCCCGCGGGATCGTCACCCAGCTCTTCGCCCTGCACTCGCCGGCCGAGATGGCGATCGCGGCGATCACCTCCCGCTCCAGCCGGGAGATGTGGCAGTGGCTGAAGTGGCTCCCGCATAGCTCGAGCCCCCATTCGCCGCTCCCCGGCGACCACCTCGCGGACACCCCCGGCCGCGGCACCTCCCTGCTCTCCCGCATCGAGGAGCTCATCGAGCAGCGCACCGGGGACGCCCCGGCCACTCTGCGCACCCCGATGACCAGCGACGTCACCTCGGAGCCGCCGATCCCGCCGGAGCCGGTCACGCCGAGCCTGGTGGTGATCATCGAGGACGACGCCCCCGTCGACCGTGCCCGCCTGGTGCGCATCGCCGAGCGCGGCCCCGATGCCGGGGTGCACGTCATCTGGTGCGCCCCGAACGTCGCGGCGCTCCCCGCGGCCTGCCGCACCTATGTTTCGGTGGAGGAGGCTATCGAGGGGGCTAGCGCCGGCCACGTGCGCCTGGGCGAGCGTTTCTACCCCGTCACCGTGGAGACCGTCTCCGTCGAGGTGGCCGCGGGCGTCGCCCGTCACCTCTCGCCGGTGGTCGATGCGGGCGTGCCGATCGACGACGACTCCGACCTGCCCCGCGCCATCTCGTACCTCAAGCTCGGTGGCACGGCGCTCGCCGAGGAGCCGGACCACATCATCGAGCGGTGGAAGGAGAACAACTCCCTCACCCCGCGCGACGGCTCCGAGCCGCAACGCCGCAAGCACGATGCGAACCTGCGCGGCCTCATCGGCCACAACGGCCAGGACGCCTTCCACCTCGACCTTCGCACGAACGGCCCGCACGCCCTCGTGGGCGGCACCACCGGCGCCGGCAAGTCCGAGTTCCTCCAGGCCTGGGTGATGGGCATGGCCACCGCCCACAGCCCCGACCGGGTCACCTTCCTGTTCGTGGACTACAAGGGCGGCGCCGCCTTCGCCGACGCGATCGAGCTGCCCCATGCCGTGGGTCTGGTCACCGACCTGTCCCAGCACCTGGTGCGTCGCGCCCTCACCTCGCTGCGGGCGGAGCTGCACTACCGCGAGCACCTGCTGAACCGGAAAAAGGCGAAGGACCTCGTCTCGCTCGAGCGCACCGGGGATCCCGAGGCGCCACCGAGCCTGATCATCATCGTCGACGAGTTCGCGGCCCTCGCGAAGGAGATCCCCGAGTTCGTGGACGGCGTCGTGGACGTCGCCGCGCGCGGCCGCTCCCTCGGCCTGCACCTCATCCTCGCCACGCAGCGTCCCGCGGGCGTCATCAAGGACAACCTGCGGGCCAACACCAACCTCCGCATCGCCCTGCGCATGGCGGACGAGGCCGACTCCAAGGACATCCTCGGCGACAAGATGGCTGCCCACTTCGACCCGGGCATCCCGGGGCGCGGCGCCGCGAAGACCGGTCCGGGTCGCATCGCCACCTTCCAGACCGGCTACGCCGGCGGCTGGACCACCGATGAGCCCGAGCGGGCGCGGATCGACATCGTCGAGAAGGACTTCGGCACCGGCGAGCAGTGGGACATCCCCAGCCCGCCCGCCAAGGAGGTCAAGGACCTCGGACCGAACGACATCACCCGCATGGTGACCACGATCCGGGCCGCGGCGGAGAAGGCCGGCGTGCCCGCGCCGCGCAAGCCGTGGCTCTCCGAGCTCGCCGACGCCTACGACCTCTCCCGGCTGCCCACCCGGCGCACCGACGAGGAGCTGCTCCTCGGCGTCATGGACATGCCCGAGGACCAGGCACAGCCGACGATCTCCTACTACCCGGACCGCGACGGCAACATGGCCATCTACGGCACCGGCGGATCCGGCAAGTCCACCACCCTGCGGACCCTCGCCATCTCCGCGGCCTCCACGGTGCGCGGCGGTCCCGTGCACGTGTACGGCCTCGACTTCGGCGCCTCGGGCCTGACCATGCTCGAGGAGCTGCCGCACGTCGGCTCGATCGTGCCGGGCGACGACGAGGAGCGGGTCATCCGCCTGCTGCGCACCCTGCGCGAGATGATCGACGAGCGCGCCCGCGACTTCGCCCGGGTGCGGGCCGGCTCGGTCGCGGAGTACCGCGAGCTCGCGAACGCTCCGGACACCCCGCGTGTGTTGCTGCTGGTGGACGGCATGGCCGCGTTCCGCGAGGCCTACGACTTCTCCAACCTCTCGAAGTGGTTCACCGCCTTCGTGCAGATCGCCACTGACGGACGTCAGGTGGGCGTGCACGTGATCGTGACCGGCGACCGCCCCAACGCCATCCCCACCTCGCTCGGCTCCTCGATCCAGCGGCGGCTGATCCACCGCATGGCGAGCGTGGACGACTACTCCGGCTTCGGCGAGCCCAAGGACGTCCTCGACGGGGCCTCGCCCCCCGGGCGAGCGATCCTCGAGGGGCACGAGGTGCAGATCGCCGTGCACGGCGGCGACTCGAACGTGGCGATCCAGTCGCGGGAAGTGGCCAAGCTCGCCAAGGCGATGCGCCGCGCCGGGGTGACGGAGGCGCCGGGGATCCGGCGACTTCCCGAGCGGGTGGAGTTCTCGGAGCTGCGCCCGGTCGTCGGGGGCCAGCCGGTGCTCGGCCTGGCCGACGAGACGCTCTCCGAGATCACCTTCGAGCCGCGGGGCGCGTTCATGGTCACCGGCCCGATGGGCTCGGGCCGCACGACCGCGATGCTGACCATCGCGACCGGTCTGAAGGCCCTCGAGAACCCGATGCGCCTGGTCCGCTTCTCCTCGCGGCGCACGCCGCTCACCGGTCTGCCGATCTGGGACGTGGAGGGCTCGGATCCGGAGACGGTGCGGGAGCTGGCCGCCCAGCTGCGGCAGACCATCGAGTCGGGAGCGGTCGAGGAGGGTCGACTGGCGCTGTTCATCGACGGCGTCGCCGACTTCACCGGCTCCGGCATCGAGAACGACCTCGACAAGCTGATCCGGGCGTCCACCCGGGAGGGCCAGTTCGTGGTGGGCGAGAACGAGTCGGCCTCCTGGTCGCAGGCCTACGTCCTCGCCCAGCCGTTCAAGGCCGGACGCCGCGGCCTGCTCCTGCAGCCCGGCGAGATGGACGGCGACACCCTGCTCGGAACGTCATTGGGGAGGATCCGTCGCGCGGACTTCCCGACCGGCCGCGGCTTCCTCGTCTACAGCGGTCGAGCGATGAAGCTGCAGGTCGCGCAGATCACCAGCTGATCCGGGGCGCTCGCCGGGACGGGTGCTCGCCTCGCCGGCGGCGTCCCGGCGCTCCCGCGGGACGGCGTCCGTCCCCATGGGGACTCCTCCCCATGGTGACGCAGGCCCCCGCGACCTAGAGTGAGGCCGTCGAACACCATGGCACGAGCCGGTGCACCTGCGCAGGGGCGCGGATGCCACGAACTGGGAAGGGGAACCCCGCAGTGAACGCCACCAAGGGAATGAACGTCGAAGAGGTCCGCCGGATGGCGACCCAGCTGCGCGAGGCGGCCGAGGAGATCACCCGCATCGAGCAGGAGCTCACCTCCGGACTCGAGGGCGTGGACTGGACGGGGCCGGACGCCGATCGCTTCCGCGGTCAGTGGTCGGGGGAGATGGTGCCCGCGCTGCAGCAGATCATGACCGCCGTCGACGAGCTCGGGGACACCGCGGATCGCAACGCCTCGGATCAGGAGTCGATCTCGTCGAACTGACGCTCTCGGCACCTCTCGAAGCAGGGAACGGGGCCCGGACGGTTACGCCGTCCGGGCCCCGTTCCCTGCTGGTAGGTTGAGTGCCGTCACCGGTGGGAGGAACGGAGCACATCCATGGCCAAGAGCATCATCTATCCGAGCGCGGACTTCCCGGGCCCTCCGCGGATCACCCTCGAGGTCCCGGACGACTGGGCGACGCTGACCGTCCCCGGCGTCCAGCTCGCCGTCGCGCAGCCCCGGGTGGAGGGCCGTTTCCGCGCGAACGTCGTCGTCACCGTCCAGCGCTTCGGCCCGGACTTCACCCTCGAGGCCGCCCGCTCCGGTCTCGAGCAGCGCAAGGCTGCGCTGCCGGAGCTCGAGGAGCTCGGCACGGGCGAGCTCGAGGTGTCGGGGGACACCTGGATCGCGAGCGAGTACGGCTACACGCAGCCCGGCCGGCCGACGGTCGTGCAGGCCGCGCGCTACGCCGTCCTGGACCGCGGGGGAGTGGCGACCGACGTGCTCGAGATCGTCGGCAGCTGCGGGGCGGAGAGCGCCGAGGACGAGATCGAGACCATCCGCGCCATCCAGGACTCGGTGGGCGTGGACCTCAGCTGAGGGGATCGAGGACAGAGCACCGGGGAGCCCTGGACCGCACGGCGGTCCGGGGCTCTCTGCTGTGCGCGGGGCGACGGGCGTCGGGGCGGTCCGACGGGGCCGGCGGGCGCGCCGGCCGGTGTGCCGGCGGGCAGGGCGATCGTGGTGCCGGAGGTGGTGCCGGCGGACCTCCCGACGGTTTGCCGGAGCTGCTGCCGACAGGCCGCTCCCGCGGGCCGACGACGGGACCCGGCAGGGGGCCTGCTCTCCCCGCACCGTCAGCAGATCCCGGGTGAGGGCCTGTGACCTGCAGTGATAGCGCTCAGTCAGGCTGGGGAGGGGGATGGGGAGTTGTCCCCATTCCCTCTCGGTGGAGGTCCGCTCTAGGGTAGAGCCATCACCTGGAGGACAGCGGCCGAGGAAGCGACCGGGGGTCGCGGAGGAACCTGCCGAGGGTGGCGACAGAATCCAGAATCTACGTTTGGGGAAGATCATGAAGAAGGGTATGAACCCGGAGGCCGTCGAGGCCATCGCCGGCGACATCGACGAGCTCATCGAGAGCATGAACTCGATCTACGAGGGCCGTCTCGGCTACGTGACCGATCTCGACTGGACCGGTGAGGACCGCGACAAGTACCTCTCCGAGTTCGAGAGCACCATCGGCACCGCGAACCAGGCTGTCGTGCAGCAGCTGACGGACTTCGCCGAGCGCCTCCGCACCAACGCCAAGGGTCAGCGCGAGATCTCGTCCAGCTGACGCCCGACCGCGACCACCACCACCACAGAACACAAGGGGAGACATCATGGCTTTCAAGGGAATGAACCCGGACGAGGGTCGCGAGACCGCTGGCCTCGTCACCGAGGCGGCGAGCACCGTCAACGACAACACCGATACCCGCACCTCCAAGATCATGAGCGTGGAGTGGGTCGGCCCGGACTACGACAGCTTCACCTCGGACTGGAACTCCTTCCTCTCCGGCCCGCTGTCGCAGCTCTCGGAGGCGTACCGCACCAAGGGTGACGAGCTCACCAAGCACGCCGACGACCAGGACACGGTCTCGGAAGGCGACTGAGTCCGCTCCGGCGCCCGTCGCCGATCCAGCGCCCCGTCCCCGATCCGTCGGGGGCGGGGCGCTGTGCGTCGTGGGTTGGGATGGGGCGGGGGAGGGACGGTGCAGTCGCGAGAGTCGGCACGAGTGCCGGCGCTTTGGGGAGGAACGGTTCATCCACAGTCGTTCGCGGCGCAGAAATCGCTGTGGCCAGCATCGATGCTGCCACATCGGGCATCGGCAGGGGCTGGGGAGTAGTCCCCATCGCGGAAGTCCGCCGGCGCTCCTAGGCTGAGTGCATCACCTCGAGGAGGGATCGGGGAGGCGGCCGAGGGCCGCGGAGATCCCCTCGGGCAGGTGCGACCGGAACGACCACGAGTATCGGAGGGCACGATGAAGAAGGGCATGGACCCCACCGCGGTTCAGAAGATGGGGCAGCAGACCGAGGAGGCCGGGCAGAACGTCCAGGAGCTCTTCTCCCGGGCGAGCTCGCGGGTGAGCGAGCTCGACTGGACCGGCGAGGACCGCGACGCTTTCGTCCAGGAGTTCGAGAGCACGATCGGTCAGCTGGTGCAGACCGTCGTCCAGCAGACGAGCGAGTTCGCGAGCCGCGCCGCCGAGAACGCGAGGCAGCAGATCAACGCGTCCTCCTGATTCCAGCGGCCCGGACCACGGGCCCGCTCCCAGCACGAACTTTTCGACATCCGGCCCCACAGGGGCAGAAGGGGTAGGTCATGGCTTTCAAGGGAATGAACCCGGACGAGGGGCGCGACGTCGCGCAGTCCCTCGTGGAGACGGGCGAGACCATGCTCGAGGCGATCGAGACCGTCACCAGCATCGTGAACTCGGTCGAGTGGATCGGCCCGGACTACGACGCGTACCAGGTGGAGTGGAACTCCTTCGTGGGTGGCCCGGTGAACAACCTGCTCGAGGGACTCAAGGCCAAGGGTGACGAGCTCACTAAGCACGCCGACGACCAGGACCGCATCTCGGACGCCGGCTGATCAGCCGGCACGACCCGAGAGGGTCCCACCCCCGTACGGGGGTGGGACCCTCTCGTCGTGCATCGGTCGGGAGCGGCGCTCAGCGGTAGTTGATGAACTGGAGCGCCACGTCGAGGTCCTTGCCCTTGAGCAGCGCGATGATCCCCTGCAGGTCATCGCGGCTCTTGGAGGAGACCCGCAGCTCATCGCCCTGGATCTGGGCCTTCACGCCCTTGGGGCCCTCGTCGCGGATGATCTTGGAGATCTTCTTGGCGTCCTCGGTGCTGATGCCCTCCTTGAGCTCCGCCACGAGGCGCATCTCCTTGCCGGACTGCTTCGGCTCGCCGACCTCGAGGGCCTTGAGGGAGATGCCTCGCCGGATCAGCTTGGACTGGAGCACGTCGAGCACGGCCAGCACCCGCTCCTCGGCGTTCGCGGTCATGACGATCTGGTCGCCGCTGAGGGACACCGACGCCCCCGTGTTCCGGAAGTCGTAACGCTGCCCGACCTCCTTCACGGCCTGGTTGACCGCGTTGTCGACCTCCTGGCGGTCGAGCTTGCTCACGATGTCGAACGACGAATCAGCCATGACGGGGCTCCTTCAGTGCGGCGGCGGGTGGATGCTGCTGGCACTCTTGCACACCGGCCGCGGGTGCGCAGCGCCGACGCGAGCCGGCATGGTCCGGAGCTCGTCCCGGCGCGCCGTGTTCCTGCAGGTCGGAACGGCTGTGACCATGGTCATGCGGTCCAGGGGCCCTCTTGGTTCGCACCCCCGCTCGGACCCCGCTATGCTGTTCCGAGTCCGCTTCCGGCGGCCCGCGAACCTGGTCCTCCAGGCGCGAGGGGCGACGGGAGAGGTCATCCCGGCAGGTTACCCGAGTGGCCAAAGGGGGCTGACTGTAAATCAGCTGGCTATGCCTACGGGGGTTCGAATCCCTCACCTGCCACCGCGGAGGATCCTTGTGATCCGACGCACGGGGAGCGCCCCACGAATTGCCTCGCGGCAAGGAGATTGGGTAGTGTTCACCGGGTTGCCCTGATAGCTCAGTCGGCAGAGCATCTCCATGGTAAGGAGAAGGTCAAGGGTTCGATTCCCTTTCAGGGCTCTGATGGTTGCGGCGGCCCGATCTCGAGAGAGATGCGGGCCGCTCGACCGTCACGCCGGGGTAGCTCAGACGGTTAGAGCGCACGACTCATAATCGTGAGGTCGCGGGTTCGATCCCCGCCCTCGGTACCACGCCGGTCTCGACCGGAGTGCAGGATCCACATCCCCCGAGTACGGGGACCCACGAGGCGCGCCGCCGGGTGCGCCACCCGGACGAAAGAGGCGAACCGTGGCGAGCAAGAGCTCTGACGTGCGTCCCAAGATCACCATGGCCTGTGTTGATTGCAAGGCGCGCAACTACATCACCAAGAAGAACCGTCGCAACACCCCGGATCGGCTCGAGCTCTCGAAGTTCTGCCCGACCTGCGGCAAGCAGACGGCGCACCGCGAGACCCGCTGAGTCCTCGCGAGCACACCAAAGGCCACACGGGCTCGTCCCGGGTGGCCTTTCGTGCATCCCGGTCCGCGTGCGCAGCGCGTCGAGCGCGCCGCAGCTCCCGTGACGCGGACGGACCTGAGATCATCGCGGGGTCCGCACCGTCGGCCCCGCGCCGCGCCCCCTTCCCGGAGATGACATGACCACCGCTCCCGACCCGTCCTTCGCGGGCCGCACGTACCCGGCCGGCCCCGCGCATACCGTCTCGGCCGCGAAGATCGCCGAGTTCGCCCGCGCGACCGGCGCGAGCTCGCCGCTGCACACCGATGTCGAGGCCGCCCGCGCCGCCGGCCACGCCGACCTCGTCGCCCCGCCGACCTTCCTCGTCTCCCTCGCCCAGGAGACCGAGGCCCAGTACATCGAGGACCCGGCGGCGGGCATCGACTTCACCCGCGTCGTGCACGGCGAGGAGTCCTTCACTCTGCAGCGCCCCGTCGTCGCCGGGGACCGGCTGGTCCCCACGCTCACCGTCGAGTCCGTGCGCGCCGCCGGCGGTCACGCGATGGTCACCACCCGCGTCGACCTCGCCGACGAGGCGGGCGCCGAGGTCGCCAGTGTGCGCAGCATGCTCGTCGTCCGCGGCGACTGACAGTCCGCCGGCCTCTCCGCCACCGCCCACTCCGCCCGTCTGTCCCGACCAGGAGCAGCCATGACCGCCCCCGCCCTCCGCCTCGCCGACCTCGCCGTCGGTCAGGAGCTCTCCCGCACCTCCCACGAGATCACGCGCGACACCCTCGTCCGCTACGCCGGGGCCTCCGGCGACTTCAACCCGATCCACTACAACGACGCCGTCGCCGCCGAGGCCGGGCTCCCCGGCGTGATCGCCCACGGCATGCTCACGATGGGCACCGCGATCACCGGCCTGCTCGACGTCCTCGGCGATCCGACGCTGGTGCGCTCCTACTCGACCCGCTTCACCAACCCGATCCCCGTCCCCGCGACCGGCTCCGCCCTCCTCGAGGTCGTCGCCGTCGTCGGCGCGATCGACGAGGCGGCCGGGACCGCCCGGATCGACCTGACCGCGCAGGTCGACGGCACCAAGGTGCTCGGCCGCGCCCGGGCGATCGTGACCCTGCCCGCCGGCGGACCGGCCGCGGCATGAGGCTCTCCGCGCTGACCACCCTGCGGATCGGCGGCGAGATCCGGCATCTCTTCGAGGCCCGCACCGCCGACGAGGTCATCGCCGCGGTCTCCGCCGCCGACGAGGCGCGCGAACCGCTGCTGGTGCTCGGCGGAGGGTCCAACCTCGTCGCCTCCGACGAGCCCTTCGCGGGCACCGTCGTGCTCCTGCGCGACCCCGAGGAACCGCCGCTGCTCGACGCGACCTGCGAGGTCGGCGCCTCCGGGGAACCCGACGGCATCCCCGTGGATCCCGCGGATCTCACCCCGCTCGATCCCACCTGCGGCGGGGCCATCGCCGAGCACTTCGCGGGGGTGAGCTGGGACCGCGCGGTCCGCTACGCCGTCGCCCGCGAGATGGTGGGCCTCGAGGCGCTCTCCGGCATCCCCGGCACCGTCGGGGCGACCCCGATCCAGAACGTCGGCGCCTACGGGCAGGAGGTCGCCGAGACCATCTCCCGCGTGCGCACCTGGGACCGTCACGAGAGTCGGGTCCGCACCTTCTTCGCCGCCGACTGCGACTTCAGCTACCGCGACAGCGTCTTCAAGCGCACCCGCTACGAGGGGCCCGTTGCCTCGGCGACCGGCCGCTACGTGGTGCTCTCGGTGACCTTCCAGCACACCCTCGGCCGTCTCTCCGCGCCCATCCGCTACGCGCAGCTCGCCGAGGCCCTCGGCGTCGCCGTCGGGCAGCGGGCGCCGATGACCGAGGTGCGCGAGGCGGTGCTCGCGCTCCGCGCCGGCAAGGGCATGGTGCTGGACCCCACCGATCACGACACCTGGAGCGCGGGCTCCTTCTTCACCAACCCGGTCCTCCCCGCGGCCGTCGCCGAGCGCCTTCCCGACGGTGCTCCGCGGTATCCCGCGGGGGAGGGGCTGGTGAAGACCTCCGCGGCCTGGCTGATCAGCCATGCGGGCGTGGAGCGCGGCCACGCGCTCTCGCCCCGCGCCTCTGTCTCCACCAAGCACTCCCTGGCGCTGACCAACCGCGGCGGCGCCTCGAGCGAGGAGATCGTCGCCCTCGCCCACGACGTGCAGTCCCGCGTGCAGGAGGCGTTCGGTATCGCGCTCGAGCCCGAGCCGGTCCGCCTCGGCGTCGACCTCTGAGGGAGGCCCGGGTGTCATCTCCCGGAACACGCCGGGGCGCCCCGGGCGGCTCGGCCTAGGATGGGACCGGCGCCCGCCGCCATCCCACCGTCCCCGCAGGAGGCCCCGTGAACGTCCTCGATCAGTCCCTCTCCGAGCTCGACCCGGAGATCGCCGGAGTCCTCGACCGTGAGCTCGCCCGTCAGCAGCGCACCCTGGAGATGATCGCCAGCGAGAACTTCGTCCCGCGCGCGGTGCTGCAGGCGCAGGGATCGGTGCTGACGAACAAGTACGCCGAGGGCTACCCGGGTCGCCGCTACTACGGCGGCTGCGAGGAGGTCGACGTCGCCGAGCAGATCGCGATCGACCGCGCCAAGGCACTGTTCGGCGCGGAGCACGCGAACGTCCAGCCGCACTCCGGCGCGACCGCCAACGCGGCCGTGATGCACGCCCTCGCCCGCCCCGGCGACAAGCTCATGGGCCTCTCCCTCGCCCACGGCGGCCACCTCACCCACGGCATGAAGATCAACTTCTCCGGCCGTCTCTACGACATCGTCGCCTACGAGACCGAGCCCGGCACCGGCCTGATCGACATGGACAAGGTCCGCGAGCTCGCCGTCGCCGAGCAGCCCAAGGTCATCGTCGCCGGCTGGTCCGCCTACACCCGCCAGCTCGACTTCCCCCGCTTCCGCGAGATCGCCGACGAGGTCGGCGCCGCGCTGTGGGTCGACATGGCGCACTTCGCCGGTCTGGTCGCCGCGGGCCTCCACCCGAGCCCCGTCCCCTACGCGGATGTCGTCTCCACCACGATCCACAAGACCATCGGCGGTCCCCGCTCCGGCATGATCCTGTGCACGGAGCAGTGGGCCAAGAAGATCGACTCCGCCGTGTTCCCGGGCCAGCAGGGCGGCCCGCTCATGCACGTGATCGCCGCGAAGGCCGTCGCGCTGAAGGTCGCCGCCTCGGAGGGCTTCAAGGACCGCCAGGTCCGCACCCTCGAGGGCGCCCGCCTCATCGCCGAGCGCCTCCAGGCCGAGGACGCGAAGGCCGCGGGCGTGAAGGTCATCTCGGGCGGCACCGACGTGCACCTGGTCCTCGTCGACCTCGTCGACTCCGAGCTCGACGGCCAGCAGGCCGAGGACCGCCTCCACGAGGTCGGCATCACCGTGAACCGCAACGCCGTCCCCAACGACCCGCGCCCCCCGCGGGTCACCTCGGGCCTGCGCATCGGCACCCCGGCGCTCGCCACCCGCGGCTTCGGCGCCGAGGAGTTCGCCGAGGTCGCCGATGTCATCGCCCTCGCCCTCACCGGCGGCGCGGACCTCGAGAGCCTCCGCGCCCGCACCGCGGCGCTCGCGGACAAGAAGCCGCTGTACCCCGAGCTGCAGCAGTACTGATCGACCGTCGCGGGGGACGGTCCCGTCCAGGGACCCCTCTCTCTCTCTCCCCCTCCCCCCTCTCCCCTCTGGACTGCGAGTGAAAGACGTATTGGTTGACCTTCGCGGGACCTGGCCGATGCCGGGCCCCGCGCTCGTTCCCGACCGTTCCCAGCGCTCCCCGGAAGGAGCCCCATGACCGCCCAGATCCTCGACGGCAAGGCCACCGCGAAGGCCATCAAGGCAGAGCTCGCCGAGCGCGTCGCCGCCCTCGTCGCCGCCGGCCACCCGCAGCCCGGCCTCGCCACCGTCCTCGTCGGCGAGGACCCGGGCAGCGCGGCCTATGTGCGCGGCAAGCACCGTGACAGCGCCCAGATCGGCCTGAACTCGATCCAGCGCCACCTGCCCGCGGAGACCACGCAGGAGGAGCTCGAGGCCGTCATCGACGAGCTCAACGCGGACCCCGCCTGCACCGGCTACATCGTCCAGCTGCCGCTGCCCAAGCACCTCGACACCGATGCGATCCTCGAGCGGATCGACCCGGCCAAGGACGCCGACGGCCTGCACCCGATGAACCTCGGTCGCCTCGTGCTGAACGCCTACGGCCCGATCACGACGCCGCTGCCCTGCACGCCGCGCGCCGTCGTCGAGCTGCTGCTCCGCCACGACCTGGACCTCAAGGGCAAGGACGTCGTGGTGATCGGTCGAGGCGTGACCGTGGGTCGCTCCATCGGCGCGCTGCTGACCCGCCGCGAGATCAACGCGACCGTGACGCTCACCCACACCGGCACCGCCGACCTCTCCGACCACCTCAAGTGGGCGGACGTCATCGTCGCCGCGGCGGGTGTCGCCCACCTGGTGCGGCCCGAGGACGTCAAGCCCGGCGCGATCGTGCTCGACGTCGGCGTCTCCCGCCAGGAGGACCCGGACGGCGGGAAGGCCACCCTGGTGGGCGATGTCGACCCGGCCGTCGCCGAGGTCGCCTCGTGGATCTCCCCGAACCCGGGCGGCGTCGGACCCATGACCCGCGCGCTGCTGGTGCAGAACGTGGTGGAGATGGCGGAGCTCGCCGCCGGACTCGACCGCACCGCCTGAGCGGGGCCTCCCGGGGCGTCGGGCGGCGCTGACATACTGGCGACCATGACTCTCACCCTCGCCACCGTCAACGTCAACGGCCTGCGCGCCGCCGCCCGCAAGGGGATGGCCGACTGGCTCGCCGCCACCGCCGCGGACGTGATCACCCTGCAGGAGGTGCGGGCGCCCGACGAGCTGCTCGCCGATCTGATGGGGGAGGGGTGGTCCATCGTCGGCGAGGCCTCCGAGCTCAAGGGCCGCGCCGGTGTCGCGATCGCCGCCCGCACCGGCCTCGAGCGCATCGACCTCGAGGGGGTGCGCCGCGGTCTGCCGGGCCTCACCGAGCCCACCCACACCGGCCGCTGGCTCGAGGCGGACCTCGAGGACCCGTTCGGCGACGGGACGGACCTGACGGTCATCTCCTGCTACATGCACTCCGGCAGCGTCGACAAGCCGCAGACCATGACCGACAAGTACGCCTTCCTCGACGTCACGATGCAGCGGCTCGAGGAGCTGCGCGCCGACGGCCGCCACGTGGTGCTCACCGGCGACCTCAACATCGCCCACGCCAACAACGACATCAAGAACTGGAAGGGCAACCTGAAGTCCGCCGGCTTCCTGCCCGAGGAGCGCGCCTACCTCGACCGGCTCCTCGTCGAGGGGGACTGGGTCGACGTGCAGCGCCGCCTCGCGGGGGACGTCCCCGGCCCGTACACCTGGTGGTCCCAGCGCGGCAAGGCCTTCGACAACGACTCCGGCTGGCGCATCGACTACCAGCTCACCACCCCGGCGCTCGGCGAGCGGGTCACCACGGTCCAGGTCGACCGCGCCCCCAGCTACGACACCCGCTGGTCCGATCACGCACCGCTCGTGGCCGTCTACGCCTGAGCGGGGGCACCGGGCGGGGTCGCGGTCGGAGACCGTAGGCCGCGCCCTTCTTGTGCCCCCGCTCTTCTCGGACCGGAGAGGCGGGACCTAGCCTGTGCCCATGGAGACCCGCACCCTGTCGCTGCCCGACGCCGAGATCGTCCACGATGTGCACGGCCCGCTCCCTCCGGCCGACGGAGGGGAGGTGCTGCTGGTCATCGGCCAGCCCATGACCGCCGACGGCTTCGCCGACCTCATCGCGGAGCTGGGCGACCGCACCGTCGTCGCCTACGACCCGCGGGGCCTCGGCCGCAGCACCCGCAGTGACGGCAGCGCGCTGAACGATCCGCGGCGGCAGGCCGAGGACCTGCACGCCCTGATCGCGGAACTGGGCGGTCCCGTCGAGATGTTCGCCAGCAGCGGCGGCGCGGTCACCGCCCTCGCGCTGCTCGCCGCGCACCCGGAGGACCTCACCCGCGTCGTGGCGCACGAACCGCCCGTGCTGGGTGTCCTGCCCGATGCGGGGTTCGCCGAGCGCGCGAACGAGGTCGTCGGCCGCGCCTACCAGGAACGTGGCTGGGGCGCGGGTCTCGCCGCCTTCATCGCGCTCAGCAGCTGGCAGGGCGAGTTCACGGAGGACTACTTCGACCGGGCCCTGCCCGAGCCGGAGCAGTTCGGGCTGCCGGGCGCCGACGACGGCACGCGCGAGGATCCGCTGCTGTCCGGTGCGAGTGCCCCCGTGACCGACTTCGAGCCCGATCTCGAGGCGCTGCGGGGCGTCGGGGAGCGGCTCGTCCTCGCCGTCGGGGAGCAGACGGGTGAGGCGCTGACCGCCCGATCCACCCGCGCGCTCGCCGCCCGGCTCGGCCTCGAGCCGGTTACTTTCCCCGGGGACCACGGCGGCTTCGCCATCGGAAACCCCGCCGAGCCCGGTGATCCCGCCGCCTTCGCGGCCCGCCTCCGCGAGGTGCTCGCCACCGGCCGGGACTGAGCGCGACCGACACGACGAGGCCCCTCCGCCAGGGCGGAGGGGCCTCGTCGGCTCCCGGGGGAGCCTGATCGTTCAGGCGGTCAGATGCGACCGCGGATCACGGCCTGCTTCACCTCGGCGATGGCCTGGGTGACCTGGATGCCGCGGGGGCACGCCTCGGAGCAGTTGAAGGTGGTGCGGCAGCGCCACACGCCGTCCTTCGAGTTGAGGATCTCCAGGCGCTGCTCGCCGGCGTCGTCGCGCGAGTCGAAGATGAAGCGGTGCGCGTTGACGATCGCGGCGGGGCCGAAGTATTGCCCGTTGGTCCAGAACACGGGGCACGAAGAGGTGCACGCCGCGCACAGGATGCACTTGGTGGTGTCGTCGAAGCGCTCGCGCTCCTCGGCGGACTGCAGCCGCTCGCGGCTGGGCTCCTGCCCCTTCGCCACGAGGAACGGCATGATCTCCTTGTAGGAGTCGAAGAACGGCTCCATGTCGACGATCAGGTCCTTCTCGACGGGCAGGCCCTTGATCGGCTCGACCGTGATCGGCTTGGTGACGTCGAGGTCCTTGAGCAGGGTCTTGCAGGCGAGGCGGTTGCGGCCGTTGATCCGCATCGCGTCCGAGCCGCACACGCCGTGGGCGCAGGAGCGGCGGAAGGACACCGAGCCGTCCTGGTGCCACTTGATGTCGTGGAGGGCGTCGAGCACGCGGTCGGTGCCGTGGGCGGTGACCGTGAACTCCTCCCAGCGCGCCTCGGCGTCGGTGTCCGGATCGAAGCGCGCGATGCGCAGGGTCACCTGGAACGAGGGGATCGCCCCGGCCTCGGCCTGGGGCTTCTCAGCGACGGCAGTCATCAGAACGTGCGCTCCTTCGGCTCGTAGCGGGTGATCACGACGGGCTTGGTGCCCAGACGGATCGAGGTGCCCTCCTCGCCCTCCTCACCCGGCAGGGTGCGGTAGGCCATGGTGTGCTCGAGGAAGTTGACGTCGTCGCGGGTCGCGTAGTCCTCGCGGAAGTGCCCGCCGCGGGACTCGCGACGGTTCAGCGCGCCGAGGGCGACGATCTCCGCGAGGTCCAGCAGGAAGCCGAGCTCGACGGCCTCCATCAGGTCGAGGTTGTACCGGCGGCCCTTGTCCTGGATCGCGACGGAGGCGTACCGCTCCTTGAGCGTCCTGATGTCGGCGAGGGCCTGGCGGCAGGTCTCGTCGGTGCGGAACACCTGGACGTTGAGGTCCATGGACTCCTGCAGCTCCGCGCGGATGTTCGCGATGCGGTCCTCGGTCGCCGGGCGGTCCCGGAGACGCTGCAGCAGCTCGACGGTGGGGATCTCGGCCTGCTCGGGCAGCTCCGCCAGCTCGACGGTCGCAGCGTGCTCCGCGGCGGCGATGCCCGCGCGGCGGCCGAACACGTTGATGTCCAGCAGCGAGTTGGTGCCCAGGCGGTTGCCGCCGTGCACGGAGACGCAGGCGGTCTCGCCGGCCGCGTACAGGCCGGGGATCACGTCGGTCGCGTTGGCGAGCACCTCGCCCTGGATGTTGGTGGGGATGCCGCCCATGCCGTAGTGCGCGGTCGGGTAGACCGGGACCGGCTCGGTGTACGGCTCGACGCCCAGGTAGGTGCGCGCGAACTCGGTGATGTCGGGGAGCTTCGCGTCGATGTGCGCGGGCTCGAGGTGGGTGAGGTCCAGGAGGACGTAGTCCTTCTTGGGGCCGCAGCCGCGTCCCTCGCGCACCTCGTTGGCCATCGCGCGCGCCACGACGTCGCGCGGGGCGAGGTCCTTGAGCGTCGGCGCGTAGCGCTCCATGAAGCGCTCCATGTCGCTGTTGCGCAGGATCGCGCCTTCGCCGCGCGCCGCCTCCGAGAGGAGGATGCCGAGGCCCGCGAGGCCGGTCGGGTGGAACTGGAAGAACTCCATGTCCTCGAGCGGGATGCCGCGGCGGAAGGCCATCGCGGGGCCATCACCGGTGAGGGTGTGGGCGTTCGAGGTGGTCTTGAAGATCTTGCCGAAGCCGCCGGAGGCGAACACCACGGACTTCGCGCGGAACACGTGGATCTCGCCGGTGGCCAGCTCGTAGGTGACCACGCCCGCGGCACGGACGCCCTCGTCGGACCGGGGGTCGCCGGTCATCAGCACGTCGAGCACGTAGTACTCGTTGAAGAACTCCACCTGCTGCTTCACGCAGTTCTGGTAGAGGGTCTGCAGGATCATGTGGCCGGTGCGGTCCGCGGCGTAGCAGGCGCGGCGCACGGGCGCCTCGCCGTGCTCACGGGTGTGACCGCCGAAGCGCCGCTGGTCGATGCGGCCCTCGGGGGTGCGGTTGAAGGGCAGGCCCATCTTCTCCAGGTCGAGCACCGCGTCGATGGCCTCCTTGGCCATGACCTCGGCGGCGTCCTGGTCCACGAGGTAGTCGCCGCCCTTGACGGTGTCGTAGGTGTGCCACTCCCAGTTGTCCTCCTCGACGTTGGCGAGGGCGGCGCACATGCCGCCCTGGGCCGCGCCGGTGTGGGACCGGGTGGGGTACAGCTTGGTGACGACCGCGGTGCGGGCGCGCTTGGAGGACTCCAGTGCGGCGCGCATGCCGGCGCCGCCAGCGCCGACGATCACCACGTCATAGGTGTGGGTCTGCATGTCGAGGGACAGCTCCGTTCCGAGTCGGGTGGAGGGGGAGGACGAGGGCCGGGTTCAGCGGGCGGGGATCAGGCCCCGCACACCGCCGGCAGCAGGCTCGGCTCCGCGCCCGCCGGGCACGGGTCGAAGGTGAAGATCACGAGCGTGCCGAGCACGATCGTCACCACGACGGCGAGGAGCAGCAGGCCCTTGAGGACCAGCCGCGCCCGGTCGCCGCGGGCGTAGTCGTTGATGATCGTGCGCACGCCGTTGCCGCCATGGATCAGACCCAGCCAGAGCATCAGCAGATCCCAGATCTGCCAGAACGGGTTCGCCCACTTGCCGGCGACGAAGGCGAAGTCGATGCCCTTGACGCCGAGGCCCAGCCACAGGTTCACGAAGAGGTGGCCGAACACGAGGATCACCAGCAGCACGCCGGAGGCGCGCATGAACAGCCACGAGAGCATCTCGAAGTTGATGCCGCGCTGGCCGGTGCGCCGATACCGGGTGGTGGGGTCGGGCAGCGGGGGGAGGGAGGTGTCGGTGGTCGTCATCGCTCAGGCTCCGAACATGTGCATGAGATGGCGGGGGAGGAAGCCGGCCATGAGCACGACCCACAGCACGACGACGCCCCAGAAGAGGCCGCGCTGGTGCTTGGTGCCCTTTGACCAGAAGTCGACCAGGATGATGCGCAGGCCGTTGAGCGCGTGGAAGACGACCGCGCCGACGAGGCCGATCTCGCCGAGGCCGAAGACGACCGTCTTGTAGTGGCCGATCACCTCGTTGTAGGCCTCGGGTGAGACGCGCACCAGAGCGGTGTCCAGCACGTGCACCAGCAGGAACAGGAAGATGAGCATCCCGGAGATGCGGTGAGCGACCCAGGACCACATGCCCTCGCGACCGCGATAGAGCGTCCCGGTTTGGGCTGATGCCACGGAGTTCCTCCAGAAGCGACGGGGGGAGGCCGGGCGCGGTACATCGCGGCGACTGTTTCACGACGCTGCGACAGATCATCGCCCCCGACGGGGACCCGGTCAGCGTAGCACCATGACGTGCAGGTTCTGTGCCAAACGGGGTGCCCCGGGGCGCGTCGCCGCATGGCCTCCGGAGAGGAGCCCGAGCGGGGTCCGGGGCCGCGGATATGCTGGTCCGCATGCCCTCGGCCCCTTTCGTCCCGGTGATCCCCGCGGGCGGTTCCGGCACCAGACTGTGGCCGCTCTCACGGAGAGCCCGCCCCAAGTTCCTGCTGGACCTCACCGGCAGGGGCTCCTCCCTGCTGCAGCAGACCCTCGATCGCCTCGCCCCGCTCGCCGATCACCCGCCGGTCGTCGTGACCGGGACGGCCCATGCCGCCGAAGTGCGCGCCCAGCTCGACGCCGCGGGGCACGCGAGCACCCGGATCCTCGCCGAGCCCTCGCCCCGCAACTCCATGCCCGCGATCGCGCTCGCCGCCGCGGTGATCGAGCGGGAGCATCCCGACGCGGTGCTCGGCTCCTTCGCCGCCGACCACCTGATCGCGGATCAGGAGGCCTTCACCGCGGCCGTCGCGATCGCGCGCAAGGCCGCGGAGCTGGGGTTCCTGGTGACCCTCGGGATCTCGCCGACGGGGCCCGAGACCGGATTCGGCTACATCCAGGAGGCGGACCCCGGCGCCGAGGGCACCGCCGCCCGGGCGCTGCGGGATCTCGGCGCCCGCCCTGTCGCCCGCTTCGTCGAGAAGCCCGACCGGGAGACGGCCGAGGGTTTCCTCGCCGAAGGCGGCTTCTCCTGGAACGCGGGGATGTTCGTGGTGCGCGCCCGGGTGATGCTCGACGAGCTCGCCGTCCGGATGCCCCCGCTCGCCGCCGGGGTGCGGGAGCTCGCCGCGATGCTCGGCACCCCCGGGGAGAGGGCGGCTCTCGACCGCCTCTGGCCGACGCTCACCGCGATCGCCATCGACCACGCGCTCGCCGAGCCGCTCGCCGCCGCGGGCCGGGTCGCCGTGGTGCCGGCCGCCTTCGGCTGGGACGACGTGGGCGACTTCGCCGTGCTTGCCCGGCAGCTGCGGGCGACGGGCAGGTCGGCGGCGGGGACGGGGACGGTGACTCGCGAGGGCGCGGACGGCTCCGATGTCCAGGTTCTGGGCGGGGCACGGGTCGATGCCGTCTCCTCCCGGGCGACGGTGTACGGTGCCACGGATCGTCACGTCGCCCTGGTCGGGCTCGACGGGATCAGCATCGTCGACACCGACGACGTCCTGCTGGTGCTCGCCGACGAGCACGCGCAGGATCTCGCCCGCCTCGTCGCGGGTCTCGACGGGGCCGACGCGGAGCGGTTGCGCTGAGGCGTCCCCGGGAGCCGGCGCCGGGGACCTGCACCGACCCTCGTGCCGGAGCCGGCGCGGACCGGCCGGCCGCGGAGCCGTGGTGACGGAGCAGGACGACCAGAGTGACCAGTCGGATCAGGGCGCACAGCCGGGAGGGTGCAGCGGTGGAGCAGACGCAGCAGCAGCGGACGGACGTGGCGGGAACGCCCCGGATCCTCGGTCCCGGCGGCCTGATCGCCCGCACCGTCGCCGAGCGCTCCGACCTGATGCGGGCGGTCCGCCGCCACCTGCACCGCCATCCCGAGCTGTCCCATGCGGAGCACCGGACCACCGACTACGTCGTCGAGCACCTCGAGGGCCTCGGTCTCTCACCCGTGCGCATGGCCGGCACCGGCGCGATCTGCGACATCCCCGGCAGCGATCCCACGCTCCCGCTGATCGCGCTGCGCGCCGACATGGACGCGCTCGGCATCCCCGAGCTGACCACCGTCTCGTACCGCTCCGTCGTCGAGGGCGTCTCCCACGCCTGCGGGCACGACGTGCACATGAGCGCGGTGCTCGGCGCCGCCGGCGCCCTGGTGCGCGTCGCGGAGGAGGGGGCGCTGCGCCGCGGCGTGCGCCTGGTCTTCCAGCCCTCCGAGGAGCGCCACCCCTGCGGGGCGCTGGACCTCATCGGCCAGGGCGTGCTCGACGGCGTCGACTCGATCCTCGCCCTGCACTGCGATCCGGGCGTGGACGTGGGCCACATCGGGCTGAAGACCGGTCCCATCACCTCGGCCACCGATCCCGTGGCGATCCAGGTGCGCGGCGCGGGCGGGCACACCTCCCGGCCGCACCTCACCCAGGACCTGGTCTACGCCCTCGGCTCGATCGCCACCCAGCTCCCCGCCGCGCTCAGCCGCCGCATGGACCCCCGCTCCGGGGTGAACCTCACCTGGGGCAGCATCCACGCCGGCTCCGCCTTCAACGCGATCCCCTCCAGCGGCAGCCTCGAGGGCACGCTGCGCTGCCTCGACCACGACGCCTGGGACCAGGCCGAGGAGCTCCTCGAGGAGGTGCTCGCCGACCTCGTGCGCCCCTGGGGCGTCGAGGCCCGCGTGACCCACGACCGCGGCGTGCCGCCCGTCTCGAACTCCGCCTCCTCGGTCGCGGTGCTCTCGGCGGCCGTCACCGGGGTGCTCGGGGCGGACCGCCTCGACCCCACCGCGCAGTCCCTCGGCGGCGAGGACTTCGCCTGGTACCTCGAGAAGGTGCCCGGCGCCCTCGCCCGGCTCGGCACCCGCACCCCGGGCGGCCGCACCTTCGACCTGCACATGGGCGATCTGATGATCGACGAGCGGGCGATCGACTACGGCGCGGCGGTGCTCGCGAGCGCTTGCGTGCAAAGGGACCCCGTCGGCCCCTGATCCTCGGCTGGTCCCCGATTGATCTCCCGACCGATCCCCGACTGGTCCCCGACTGATCTCCCGACCGATCCCCCCACTGAGCGCCGGGAACCCGGCCCGCCGGCCCCGCCCGGTTCACCCGGGCGCCACCTCCGCGTCGATTTCATAACGGTTCTCGCGCGGGGCCTCGACCCGGCCTCGCCGCGAGCTCCTGGCGGCTAGGGTCCGAGTCGTCTGCGACAGAGCCGTCGCCGCACGCGATCCCACTCGGCCCACCCGGCCTCGCCCACCGTTCCGGAGGAATCCCATGAAGACCACCTCTCGCGCATTCGCCCTCGCGGGCATCGCGGCCCTCGCGCTCGCCTCCTGCGGCACCCCGCCCGAGGAGACCGCCGGCGGCGGCAGCGACGCCGGCGGCGCCTCGACCGACTACAAGGCCTGCATGGTCTCCGACTCCGGCGGCTGGGATGACAAGTCCTTCAACGAGTCCAGCCACACCGGCCTGCTCAACGCCGAGGAGAAGCTCGGCATCGAGACGCAGGAGGCGGAGTCCACGACCGACTCCGACTTCGCGCCCAACATCAACAACATGGTGACCGAGGGCTGCGACCTGATCATCACCGTCGGCTTCCTCCTCGCCCCGGCGACCGGCGCCGCGGCGCAGGCCAACGAGGGCACCGACTTCGCGATCGTCGACTCCACCGCCCAGGACGCCGACGGCAACCCGATCGAGCTCGACAACGTCAAGCCGCTCGAGTTCGACACCGCCCAGGCCGCCTTCCTCGCCGGCTACCTCGCCGCTGGCATGACCGAGACCGGCAAGGTCGCGACCTACGGCGGCATGGACATCCCCACCGTCACCATCTTCATGGACGGCTACGTCGACGGCGTCGCGCACTACAACGAGACCCACGGCACCGAGGTCGAGGTGCTCGGGTGGAACAAGGAGACCCAGACCGGCTCCATCGTGGGCACCTTCGAGGACCAGTCCAAGGGCAAGGCCGTCTCCGACGAGTTCTACAGCGCCGGCGCCGACATCGTGATGCCCGTCGCCGGCCCGGTCGGCGCGGGCACCCTCGCCTCCGCCAAGGAGGGCGATGACCGCATGGTGATCTGGGTCGACGCCGACGGCTTCGAGACCAACGCCGCCGACCCCGACGCACAGGCCACGATCCTCACCTCCGTCATGAAGGAGATGACCGTCGCGGTCGAGGACGTCATCACCGGTGCGGCCGGCGGCGAGTTCGACCCCACCCCGTACGTCGGCACCCTCGAGAACGGCGGCGTCGGCCTGGCGCCCTTCCACGATTTCGAGGATGATGTCCCGGCCGAGCTGGTGACCGAGCTCGAGACGCTCAAGCAGGAGATCATCGACGGTACCGTCGTGGTCGAGTCCGAGGCGTCCCCCGCGGGGGCCTGACCCTCGCAGCCGCCCGCGGTCCCCGTCCCGGATCGGGACGGGGACCGCGTTCCCTGTCAGAGACCCTCCGCTCCGAGATCCGGGGCGCAGCCGACGGAAGCGAGAGCCGTGAAGCTCGAACTGCGCGGGATCACGAAGACCTTCGGGTCCTTCGTGGCCAACGACTCCATCGACCTCGTCGTCGAACCGGGGGAGATCCACTCCCTGCTGGGCGAGAACGGCGCCGGCAAGTCGACGCTCATGAACGTGCTCTACGGGCTCTACCGCCCCGACGGCGGCCAGATCCTCCTGGACGACGCCCCCGTCGCCTTCGCCGATCCGGGCGAGGCGATGGCCGCCGGCATCGGCATGGTGCACCAGCACTTCATGCTCGTGCCCGTGTTCACCGTCGCCGAGAACCTGGTGCTCGGCCACGAGCCCACCCGCGGCGGGCTGCTCGACCTCCCCGCGGCCCGGCGCATGGTCCGCGAGATCTCCGCCCGCTTCGGCTTCGACCTGGACCCCGATGCGCTCGTCGAGGACCTCCCCGTCGGCGCGCAGCAGCGGGTCGAGATCATCAAGGCGCTCAGCCGCCACGCCGAGATCCTCGTGCTCGACGAGCCCACCGCCGTGCTCACCCCGCACGAGACGGACGAGCTGATGACGATCATGCGCCAACTGCGCGACGAGGGCACCTCGATCGTCTTCATCACCCACAAGCTCCGCGAGGTCAAAGCCGTCTCCGACCGGATCACCGTGATCCGCCGCGGCAAGGTCGTCGGCGAGGCGGATCCCTCCGCCGACCAGGCCGATCTCGCCTCCCTCATGGTCGGCCGGCAGGTCTCCCTCGCGCAGGACAAGATCCCGGCGGCTCCCGGAGAGATCGCGCTCGAGGTGCAGGACCTCCGCGTCACCGACGAGACCGGCACCCGCACCCTCGACGGGGTGAGCTTCGCGGTGCGCCACGGCGAGGTGCTCGGCATCGCGGGCGTGCAGGGCAACGGCCAGACGGAGCTCACCGAGGCGCTGCTGGGACTGCAGGACACGGTGCACGGCTCGGCACGCCTCGGGGGCGTCGAGCTGGTGGGCCGCTCCACCAAGCAGATCCTCGACTCCGGCGTCGGCTTCGTCCCCGAGGACCGCACCCACGACGCCCTCGTCGCCGACTTCTCGGTCGCCGAGAACCTGGTGCTGGACCAGCACGACCGCGCCCCCTTCGGCACGTCCGTGGCGATGTCCCTCAAGGCCATCGCGGAGAACGCGAAGCGGCTCATCCCCGAGTTCGACATCCGCACCGGGTCGGCGGCCTCCGCGGCCTCCACCCTGTCCGGCGGCAACCAGCAGAAGATCGTCATGGCCCGGGCGCTCAACCGCGAGCTCTCCCTCCTGATCGCCTCCCAGCCCACCCGCGGCGTGGACGTCGGCTCGATCGAGTTCCTGCACCGCCGCATCCTCGACGAGCGGGACAAGGGCACGCCCGTCGTCATCGTCTCGACCGAGCTCGACGAGGTCACCCAGCTCGCCGATCGCATCGCCGTGATGTACCGCGGGAGGATCCTCGGGATCGTGCCCGGCGACGAGGACCGCGACGTGCTGGGCCTGATGATGGCCGGATACACCGCGGAGGCGGCCCGGGAGGCCGTGGCCGCGGGGGCCCGCACCGCCGACAGCCGCCTGGCCGACGAACTCGCCGACGAAGGAGACCTCGCATGACCACGCCCTCCGTGAGCGGCACCGCACCCGGCGTGGGCGGCAGCGTCGCCGACGCCCCACCGCCGCCCGCCGAGGACGCCGAGAGCGCCCTCGCCCGGACGCTGCAGAGCCTCGCCCGCAGCGATCTGCTGGTGGTGGTGATGGCCTTCGTCTTCGCCTTCCTGATCGGCTCGGTGCTGATCGTCATCGCCGACGAGGACGTCCGCGCGACCTTCGGATACTTCTTCGCCCGCCCCGGGGACGCCGTGGTCGCGGTCTGGCAGTCCGTCACCCAGGCGTACGGCGCCATGTTCCGCGGCGCCGTCTTCGATGCGCCCGGCGCGGCACGCGCGGCGGAGTCCGTGCGCGAGGCCGGCGGCTCCGGCACCTACGTGCTGCTGCCCGCCCTCACCGCCGGGCTGCGTCCCCTCACCGAGACCCTCACCATCGCGACGCCGCTGATCATCGCCGCGGCCGGGATGGCGGTCAGCTTCCGCGCCGGTCTGTTCAACATCGGCGGCACCGGCCAGCTGATCGTCGGCGCGATGGCCGCGGGGTACATCGGCTTCGCCCTCGACCTGCCCGTGGTCGTGCACCTGCTGCTCGCCCTGCTCGTCGGGGTGCTCGCCGGCGGGCTGTGGGGCGGGATCGCCGGCTTCCTCAAGGCGCGCTTCGGCGCCAACGAGGTCATCAGCACCATCATGCTGAACTGGATCGCGACCTACCTGCTGGCCTTCGCCCTGAAGACCGCGGCCTTCACGGGCGCGAACCAGTCCCAGCCGACCTCCCCGTCGGTGGGGGAGAACGCCCAGCTCCCGCTGCTGCTCGGCACCGGTTTCCGTCTGCACGCGGGGCTGTTCCTCGCCGCCGGCGCCGTGGTGCTGCTGTGGTGGCTGATGAGCCGTTCGACGATCGGCTTCCACTTCCGAGCGGTCGGCTCGAACCCGCGTGCCGCGCGGTTCGCGGGCATCTCGCCTTCCCGCACCGCCTTCCTCACCCTCGCCGTCGCCGGCGGGCTCGTCGGCCTCGCGGGCGCCGTGCACGTGCTCGGCACCGAGCGGCGCCTCACCGAGGGCGTCGCCGGCAACATCGGCTTCGACGCGATCACGGTCGCCCTGCTGGGTCGCTCCGGCCCCGTCGGGATCGCCCTGGCGGGCCTGCTCTTCGCGGGCCTGTCCACCGGCGGCCGCTTCATGGAGACGAACCAGGGCGTCCCCCTGGACCTGGTCTCCGTGATCCAGGTGCTCGTGGTGCTCTTCATCGCGGCTCCGCCGCTCGTGCGCACCCTGATCGGTCTGCGGCACGTGGACCACCCCGGTGCGTCGGCCCGCGTGCGCCGTGCCCGTCGTGGCCGCGCGACGGGCGCCCCCGCCGCCGTGGTCGCGAGCGGCGCCGCCCCCGTCGGCGGGCACCGTGCCGAGCACCCTGTCGACCCCGGCGCCGCCTCCGACGGCGACTCCGCCTCCGATGGCGACGGTCCGCCCGGCGCCCCCGCCCCTTCCGGTGGAGGCGGCGACGCGCCGTCGGCCGGACCCGCCCCCGCGCCCGAGCGCGGTGCGGACCCCACCGATGCGCAGGAGGACGCGTGATGAGCACCGCACCCGTGATCGTCGCCGACGACTCCGTCGTCGAGAAGCCGCAGGACGAGACCCGCTCCTCCAGCTGGTGGCACCTGCCCGCGAGCCTGACCGTGCTGGGGCTGATCGCGCTGATCCTCTTCGGGCTGCGCGGTCTCCCCGGCACCGAGTCGACCTTCGCCCTGGCCCGCGAGACGGACCTGAACCCGCTGGGTCTCGTGCCCGAGCGCATCACCGTCCCCTCCCAGCTCGCCGCGATCCTCCTCGCCGTCCTGGCGCTCGCTGCCTCCGCGGGCCTGTGGGTGCTCCAGGCGCTGCGTGCCCGCCCGCCGCGGGCACTGCGCCTCACCCTCATCGCCGTGTTCGCCGTGGCCTGGGTGTTGGCGTTCATGACCTGGGTGATCTCGGAGCGGTCCCTCGACGTGACGACGTTGCTGCAGAGCACCATCGTCCTGGCGGTCCCGCTCGCCTTCGGTGCCCTCTCCGGCGTGCTCTCCGAGCGGGCCGGCGTCATCAACATCGCCATCGAGGGGCAGCTGCTCTTCGGGGCCTTCGGGGCGACCCTCGTCGGCTCCCTCACCGGCAACGTGTGGGCCGGCCTGGTCGCCGCGCCGCTCGTGGCCCTGCTGATGGGCGCGCTGCTCGCACTCTTCGCCGTCGGCTATCACGTCCAGCAGATCATCGTGGGCGTGGTCCTCAACGTCCTCGCCCTCGGCGTGACCTCGTTCTTCTTCGGCACCGTGATGCGCGACAACCCGGGGACCTTCAACGCCGCGCTGCGCCTGCCCGTGCTGCGCATCCCGCTGCTCGCGGACATCCCCGTGATCGGTCGCGTGCTCTTCGAGCAGAACATCCTGGTCTACCTGATGTGGGTCATCGTCGCGCTGCTCACCGTGGCCCTCTTCCGCACCCGCTGGGGCCTGCGGGTCCGAGCCGTCGGCGAGCACCCCAAGGCCGCGGACACCGTGGGCATTCCCGTGAACCTCACCCGCTGGAAGAACGTCCTGCTGGGCGCCGCGGTCGCCGGCCTCGGCGGGGCGACCCTCACCATCGGCACGGGCGTCGCCTTCGGCGAGGACATGAGCGCGGGCAAGGGCTACATCGCCCTCGCCGCCATGATCCTCGGCCGGTACCACCCCGTCGGTGCGCTCCTCGCGGCCCTCACCTTCGCGTTCGCCGACTCGCTGCAGCTGCGCCTGGGCACGATGACCGCCGCCGAGGGCGGGGTCTCGATCCCCGGCGACTTCCTGCTCATGCTCCCGTACGTGGTCGCGCTGTTCGCGGTCGCGGGCGTGGTGGGCCGCGTGCGGGTGCCCGCCGCCGACGGCGAGCCGTACATCAAGCAGTGAGCCCGATGAGCGCCGCAGGTGAGAGCATCGGGGACATGACCAGCACGCAACCCCCGGCGGACGACGAGTTCGCGACCCTGCTCGAGGCCGCCCGGGAGATCGCCGAGCGCGCCTACACCCCGTACTCCCGCTACCGGGTGGGCGCGGCCGCGGTCACCGAGGACGGCCGGCTCGTGCGCGGCTGCAACGTCGAGAACGCCGGGTACGGCGTGACCCTCTGCGCCGAGTGCGGACTGATCAGCGAGCTGATCGCCGGCGGCGGGGGGAAGCTCGAGCGCTTCGTCTGCGTCGGCGGCGACGAGCACCTCGCCCGGGAGGAGCGTCAGGTCGTGATGCCCTGCGGTCGCTGCCGCCAGCTGCTCTCCGAGCATGCGGGCACGGGTCTCGTGATCCTCACCCCCGAGGGCCGACGGAGCATGGACGAGGTGCTCCCGCAGCCCTTCGGCCCCGCCGACCTCGCCCCCTGACCCTCCCGAGGAGGAGCCCATGACCCCCACCACGCCCGCCCCCGCCGTCGAGCCCTTCGACGCCGTCGACGTGATCCGCACCAAGCGCGACCGGCAGCGGCTCAGCCCCGAGCAGATCGACTGGGTGATCGACGCGTACACCCGCGGCGTGGTCGCCGAGGAGCAGATGGCCGCCCTCGCGATGGCCGTGTTCCTGAACGGGATGGAGCGGGAGGAGATCGCCCGCTGGACCGCCGCGATGATCGCGAGCGGCGAGCGGATGGACTTCTCCGCCCTCGCCAAGCCCACCACCGACAAGCACTCCACCGGCGGGGTGGGGGACAAGATCACCCTGCCGCTCGCCCCGCTGGTCGCCTCGTTCGGGGTCGCGGTGCCGCAGCTGTCCGGGCGCGGGCTCGGACACACCGGCGGCACCCTCGACAAGCTCGAGGCGATCCCCGGCTGGCGCGCCTCCCTCAGCAACGACGAGATGATGCGCCAGCTCGCGGAGGTCGGCGCCGTGATCTGCGCGGCGGGCTCGGGCCTCGCCCCCGCGGACAAGAAGCTCTACGCGCTGCGGGACGTCACCGGGACCGTCGAGGCGATCCCGCTGATCGCCAGCTCGATCATGTCCAAGAAGATCGCCGAGGGCACCGCCGCCCTGACCCTCGACGTGAAGACCGGTGCCGGCGCCTTCATGCGGGACGAGGCCGACGCCCGCGAGCTCGCCCGCACCATGGTCGACCTCGGCACCGACGCGGGCGTGCGCACCGTCGCCCTGCTCACCGACATGTCCGCGCCGCTCGGCCGCACCGCCGGCAACGGCCTCGAGGTGCGCGAGTCCCTCGAGGTGCTCGCCGGCGGCGGCCCGGCCGACGTCGTCGAGCTGACCGTGGCGCTGGCCCGCGAGATGCTCGAGGCCGCCGGGGTCCGGGACGCCGACGTGGAGCGAGCGCTCCAGGACGGCCGGGCCATGGACTCCTGGCGCGCGATGATCGCCGCCCAGGGCGGGGACGTGGACGCCCCGCTGCCCGAGGCGCGGCACGTCGAGGAGCTGCGTGCCACCGAGGACGGCGTGGTCACGGGTCTGGACGCGATGGGTGTGGGCGTCGCCGCGTGGCGTCTCGGCGCCGGCCGCTCCCGACCCGGCGAGGCGGTGCAGGCCGCTGCCGGCGTCGAGATCGAGAAGCATCTCGGGGAGGAGGTGCGGGCCGGTGATGTGCTGGCCCGTCTGCACACCGACACCCCGGAACGGGTGGCCCGTGCGCTCGAGGCGATCGAGGGCTCCTGGACGCTCGCCGCTCCCGGCACCGCGCTCCCGGCGCGGCGGATCGTGCTGGACCGCATCCCCTGACCTCGGGCGCCGCCGCTCCCGGGAGAGGGGGTGGGCCTCGGGAGCGGGCGGTGTTCCTCACCCGCGGGTGGTGCGGGCGGCGCTGTCGAGAAGAGCCGGGACGATGTGCTCGGTCATGAGCGGTGCGAGGCGGACGCCCGCCTCCGACTCCGCCAGTGGGAACCAGCGGTGGTCGGCGAGCTCGGCCCGCACGGTGAGCGGCTCCGGCAGCGCCTGCCGGCACAGGAAGACCGTCGAACGCACGCGCGTTCCCGGCTCGTTCGCCGCGACCGCCTCGAAGTCGCCGAGCAGCTCCAGCCCGGCAGGGTCCAGGACGACCCCGAGCTCCTCGCCGACCTCGCGCACGGCCGCCTCGAGCGCACTCTCGGCCGGCTCGAGCTTGCCGCCCACCTGCATGTAGGAGCCGGTGCCGCGTTTGCGCACCGCGAGGATCTCCTCGCCCCGGGCGCCCTCGCGGAGGAAGGCGACGGCGGTGATGCGCAGCAGCGTCCCGGCATCGGCGGCTTGGTGCTGGCAGCGTTCTGCGGCGGTGAGGGCGGCGAGAAGGCGCAGCAACTGCGTTCCCCGGCGCAGCCCCACCGGGCGCATGCCCGCGGCGCGCCAGCCGGCGATGTCCGCGTGCTGCTCGCGGGCCAGGGCGACGCCGCGCCGCAGCAGCGTCAGCGGCGGCTTGCGCCCCTCACGGAGGTCCCGGGCGAGGCGCAGCGCGAAGACCACCGGGGTGGGGCGATGCAGGACGATCGCATCGGCCAGCAGCCCCATCTCGCGCAGGGGGCGGACCAGCTCGGCCGCGAAGATGCCCTCGGCGATGATCAGCTCGGCGTCGCCCGCCGCGAGGGATGTCGTGCCGGTGCGGCGCGAAAGGGGGATCGAGTACTCGGGAACGTCCGCCACGCCGTCATGGGCGAGGGCCGTGAGCGCCTCGAGCGCCGCTCCCGCGTTCCAGGAGGCGGGATCGTCCCAGTCCACGATGCCGAAGCGGCGGGGGAGTCCGGGATCGTCGTGGTCGCGGTAGAAGTCGTCGAGCGGCACCGTGGGCAGTCCCGCCCGGCGCGCCATGACCCCCTTGCCGCTGCCCGAGGGGCCGGCGACGAGGACGATGCGGCGCGGCGGACGGGGCGGGGCGGAGGGGCCGGTCATGGGCCAGAAGTCTACGGGCCCGCCGACGGTGTCGGCGGGCCCGCGGGCTGGGGGACGCCTTGGCTCAGGCGAAGGTCAGCACGACCTTGCTCGAACCGCGTCCGGCAGCGGCCGTGAAAGCGGCCTCGGCGTCCTCGAGGGCGAACTCGTCGCTGATCACCTGCTCGGCGACCTCGCTGCGGGCGAGCAGCTCGACGGCGTCCTCGATCTCGGTCACGAAGCGGTAGGTGCCGCGGTAGTCGAGCTCCTTGGAGACGATCGGGCCGAGGGCCACGCTGACCGGGGTGGGCGGCAGGTTCCCGACCTGCACCACGGTCGCGGCACGGGCGATGTGTCGCAGGATCCCGTCGAGGGAGGCGGGCGCGCCGGAGGCCTCGAAGGCCACGGAGATCGCGGGATCCATCCCGTCGGAGGTGTCGCCGGCCCTGTCCGCGCCGAGGGCGAGGGCCCGCTCCCGGGCGGTCTCGGAGAGGTCGACGGCGGTGATGTGCGCGGCGCCGGCGTCGCGGGCGGCGAGGATCACGAGCAGGCCGACGGGCCCGCAGCCGGAGACGAGCACGTGCTTCCCGGTCACGTCCCCCGCGCGGCGGACGGCGTGCATCGCGACGCCGAGCGGCTCGGCGAGCACGGCGCGGCGGATGCTCAGCCCGGCCGGGAGTGGAACGATCTGGTCCGCGTCGACCACGAGCGACTGGGCGAAGCCGCCGTCGGTGTGGGGGTCCTGGGCGGCCGAGCCGAAGTAGGTGAGATCGGGGTGGAGGTTCTCGCGCCCCTCGAGACCGGCCGGGAGCGGCGAGTGGGTGCGGGCCGGGTGGACGGTGACGCTCTGACCGACCTCGAGCCCCGTGACGCCCGCACCGAGTTCGGTGATCCGGCCCGAGATCTCATGGCCGAGCACGAAGGGGCGCTGCATGACCGCGGTGCCGGAGACGCCGCTCCGCCAGTAGGCGAGGTCGGAGCCGCAGATGCCGCCGAACTCGACGGAGAGCCGCACCTGGCCGGGGCCGGGGGCGCTCTCCTCGCGGTCGACCAGGCGGAGCTCGCCGGGGGAACGGATCTCGAGGGCGCGCATGGGGTGTCCTTTCAGCGGGTGGCGGAGGTGCGGAGGGGGTCGTCGTCGAAGGCTTCGACGGCGGCCATGTGCTCGGCCATGGCGTCGCTCGCCGCCCCGGCGTCGCCGGCGAGGATCGCGGTGACGATGCGGCCGTGCTCGGCGTGCTCGGCGCCGACCAGGCCGCGCGCCTCGCGGGTCACGCGCAGCTCCCGCATGGCGCGGAAGAGCGGGGTGGAGACCGCCTCGAGCACGCCCTGCAGGGCGGGGCTCGCGGCGAGCTCGGCGATCAGGGCGTGCAGGCGCAGGTCGAGGCGCGGATACTCCGCGGAGTCGTCGAGGGCACCCTCCATCTGCGCGAGCAGGGTCTGCAGCGCGTCGAGCTCGCTCGCGTCGACGGCTCTCGCGGCGACGCGACGGGCCGCCAGCGCGGCGGCGCGCACTTCGAGGGGGGCGCGCACGTCCATGAGGGCGGCGAAGCCCTCCCCGGGGGCGGTGCGGAGGGTGCGCGAGAGGGAGAAGCGCACCAGCGAGCCGTCCGGGGGCCGCACCCGGGCGGCGCGGCCGTTGGAGATCTCCACGATGCCGAGGGCGTCGAGCGCGCTGAGCGCCTCGCGCACCACGGCCCGGGAGACCGCGAAGCGCTCAGCGAGGGCGCCGACGGAGGGGAGCGGGTCCCCGGTCCCGAGGCCCTCCTCGTCGATCAGGTCGAGGACGGCCTGGCGGGCGCGGCCCACGAGGGTCTCGCGGCCGAGCGCCGCGGGGTCCGGATCGGCGGGGGCGGTGAGATAGCGCAGGGCGGAGTGGCCGAGGTCGGATCCACGGGAGGCGCTCCCCGGTTCGGGCACGGCGGCGGGACCTGCCGGCGCGGCGGTACGATCCGCCGGCGCGGCGGAGTGATCAGAGGGCATTGACCAATCCGATCACACCCACCGCGATGATCGCCGCCGCGGAGATCCACAGCATTACCTCGGTGGGGCGCCCGTCGCGGATCCGCGGATCGGTCTGGGTGCGGGCGAGGTACACGGTCGCGATGGCCGCCCCGATGAGGTACACGGCGTTGAGGATGCCGGCGATGATCACCAGCAGCAGCGGCGAGGAGGCGATCGTGCCGAGCAGGCCCCAGCCGATCGGCAGCACGATCATGATGATCCGCTGCCAGCGATCGCGCGCGATCTGGTCCTTCCAGTCGTAGGCGCCGAAGACGGCGAGGGTCTGGCCGGTGATCCGGCCGAGGCTCGGTACGTTGGCGAGGATCGTCTTGAACAGGGCCAGGCCCGCGCCGATCAGGAAGAGCACACCGCCCCAGGTGCCGACCGCGGAGTCGAAGATCGAGGAGATCGTCACCATCACGTCGGTGCCCTCGGGGACGAGACCCTGCGGGTGCAGCACGGCGGCGCCGAGGATGTAGAAGGCGGCGGTGGAGGCGGTGTAGATGATCCAGGAGACCCAGGCGTCGACCTTCATCACGGAGATCCAGCCCTTGGCGCGGGAGACCCAGGAGTCGGTGCCGTCGTTCGGGCCCGCCCAGGCGGCGTAGCCCTTCTCGACGACCCAGTAGGTGTAGGCGGTGGTCTCGCCGGCGCCGACGCCGGTCATGCCGAACATCGCGATGGCCACGCCGATCGCGCCGGCCGCGACCTGGAAGCGCATGCCGCCCGCGATGTCGCCGGCGGTCCAGGCGAACTCGGTGGCCTGCATCAGGAACACCATGACGATCGCGAAGACGGTCACGGCCATGACCAGCACGGTCGAGATCCGCTCGACCACGGCGTAGCGGTTCAGCGAGTGGATGGCGATCGCGATGATCACCAGCGCTGCCACCCAGACACCGATGGACAGCAGCGAGTAGGGCTCGCCGCCGATCGGCAGCAGGGTCGAGAAGGCGAAGGCCGAGGCGCTGATCACGCCGGCCTGGCCGATGAAGAACTGCAGGAACATCAGCAGCTGCAGCCAGGAGATCCAGCCGCGGCGTCCGATCCGCGGGGGCACATCGTCGTAGCCGTCGACGGCGGTGCGGCCGGTGGAGATCGACCAGCGAGCCAGCTCGATCTGCACCCACACCTTGAGGAAGGTGGAGACGAGCACGAGCCACAGCAGCATGAACCCGACCGTCGCGCCGAGCGCGGTGGCGGTCAGCAGCTCGCCGGAGCCGACCACGGCGGCGGAGGTGATCATGCCGGGGCCGAGGAAGCGGAGTCGGCCGCGCAGGGTGGTCGGCGGCTCGGCGATCTGCGTTCCGTCGACCACGTACGGGTCCACGCCCTGGGCGAGGACGGTGGCGGAGGGGGTGTCCGACGGGGTGCCGCCGGGGGAGGCGGGAGCCAGGTGCGGGGACGTCGTCATCGACGCGTTCTCCTTGTCGCGGGGGAGCGCGAGCGAGGGCCGCATCGCGCCGGATGCCCCAGAACCTATCAGATAGGTAGAGAGGTTCGGGAGCGGTGTGCGTCACCTGAGGCGCGTGGCAGGATTCCTCCATGACCGCTCTCGAGAACGCCCAGCTGGCCCAGCTCATCGACCACACCCTGCTCAAGCCCGAGGCGACCCGCACCGACGTCGACGCGCTAGCCCGCGAGGCCGAGGAGCTCGGGACCTACTCGATCTGCGTCTCGCCCTCGATGCTCCCGGTCGAGACCACCGTGAAGGTCGCGACCGTGTGCGGTTTCCCGTCCGGACAGCACGCCCCCGCGATCAAGGCCGCCGAGGCCGCGGACTCCGCCGCGAAGGGCGCCGACGAGATCGACATGGTCCTGAACGTCGGCCTCGCCCGGGCCGGCGCGTTCGACGCCGTCGAGGCCGAGATCCGCGCCGTGCGCGAGGCGGCGCCCGCGCCGGTCGTGCTCAAGGTGATCATCGAGTCCGCCGCGCTCTCCGACGAGCAGATCGTCGGCGTGTGCCGCGCCGCCGAGGCCGCCCGCGCCGACTTCGTGAAGACCTCCACCGGCTTCCACCCCGCGGGCGGCGCGAGCGAGCACGCGGTGCGGCTCATGCGCGAGACCGTCGGCGACCGCCTGGGCGTCAAGGCCTCCGGCGGGATCCGCACCCGCGAGGCGGCCGAGGCGATGGTCGCCGCGGGCGCGAGCCGGCTCGGCCTGTCGTCCTCGAAGGCCATCCTCGAGGGCGGCACCGGCACCGGGTACTGAGCAGGGCGCGGGCCGGTCGGCGGGGGCCGCCGGCCGGTCCGCGAGCAGGACCCGCGCGTCGAGGGGACGCCTGGGGCAGGGGACCACGAGGGGGAACGTGATGACCGACCACCGCCGACCGACCGCGCAGGCGCGCAGGCGGCTCCTCGCCGCCGTGATCACCGGCGCGCTCGTGCTCGCCCAGCTGCTGCTGGGCGCCGTGAGCCCCGCCGGGGCCTGCGCATGCGGGGCGTTCATCGATCCTGCGGACCAGCGCACCGGCGCGAACGTGCTGCGCGAGACGGCGATCCTGTCCCTCGAGGACGGCGTCGAGACAATCATCATGGGGCTCGCCCTCGACGGCACCCGGACCGGCTCGACGCTCCTCCTGCCCACGCCCGCCGTGCCCGAGGTGAGCACCGCCTCCTCTGGCACGCTGCGCGAGATGCAGGCCGCGACCGCGCCGCGCGAGGACGTCGAGTACGACTTGTGGGGCGAGAACCCCTTCCTCGCAGGGGCGGGCAGCGGCGAGGGCGGCGCGCCTCCGGGAGGCAGCGGCGTCACCGTGCACGAGCAGGCGCGCGTCGGCGACTACCAGGTCGCGGTGCTCGAGGGCGGGGCCGACGGGGTGCGCACCTGGCTCGCGGAGAACGGCTACGAGCTCGCCCCGGCTGTCTCCGCGCTGTTGGATCCCTATGCCGAGGACGGATGGGTCTTCACCGCCGTGCGTTATGCGGCCGATGCCGAGCTGCGCGGCGAGATCGAGCCGCTCCGGGTCGACTTCCCGAGCGATGAGCTGATCTACCCGATGCGCCTCTCCCGAGCCGCCTCGGATCGTCAGGAGCTCTCGCTCTTCGTCCTCTCCGATCAGCCGGTGCGGCGCGCCGACGGCTCCGCCGCGCACCAGCACGTCGAGCGGCCCTGGATCGCCGACCCCACCTGGGAGGACTGGGTCTGGAGCGACGAGACGCTGCGGGAGCTGACCGGCACCGCGGCGGCGGAGGCGAGCGACGGCCCGGCCGAGGAGACCCGGAACCACATCGTCACCGAGTTCGCGATCTCCGGCGATCCGGAGACGTTCACGACCGACATCGTGCTCGTCCCGGACCCCGAGGCCGAGTACGTCGTGCCCACGGTCACGGTCACTGAGACCGTCACCGTCGGGGGCGTGCCCGTCGGCTGGCTGCTGGTGGCCGCCGCGGTCATCACCGCCCTCGCGCTCGTCCTCGCCGCCCTGGCCCTGCGCTCCGCCCGCCGGGCGCGCGCGGACCCGGGGATCAGGCGCCGGTGAGCACCCGGCGCATGTCCTCCCGGATCCGCTCGAGATGCTCGGCGGACTCGCGGCGCACCTCACCGAGCGCTGCCTCGTCGGCCCCCGCGGGGACCTCCTCGCGCACCTCGAGATAGCACTTGAGCTTCGGCTCGGTGCCGGAGGGCCGCACGATCACCCGGGCATCGTCGGCCGTCGCCAGGAGCACCCCGTCCGTCGGGGGGAGGCCCGTCGTCGCGACCGAGCCCTCCGCGAGGTCCTGGACCGCGGTGACCCCGCTGCCCGCCAGGGTCGTGGGCGGCTCCGCGCGCAGTCGCGCCATCATCACGTCCCGCTCGGACAGCTCGGTGACCCGCAGGGACAGCTGCGCGGTCGCGAACAGGCCGTGCTCGCCGGCGAGGTCGTCGAGGCGGCCGATCAGCGTGGTGCCCTCGGCGCGGGCGAGCGCCGCCATCTCGGCGACCATCAGCGCCGCGGAGAGTCCGTCCTTGTCGCGCACCACCTCCGGCAGCACGCAGTAGCCGATCGCCTCCTCGTAGCCGAAGACGATCCCCGGGGCGCGGGCGATCCACTTGAAACCGGTGAGCGTGGTCGCGGCGTCCAGGTCGGAGGCTGTGGCGATCCGTCCGAGCCAGCGGCTGGAGACGACCGAGTTCGCGATCGACCCCGCGTAGCCGTGGCGGCGGATCAGGTGATCGCCGAGCAGCACGCCGAGCTCGTCGCCCGTGAGCATCCGCCAGTCGCCCCGGTGCGGATCGAAGACCGCGGCGGCGCAGCGGTCCGCATCGGGGTCGTTGGCGATCACGACGTCCGCCTCGAGGGTGCGGGCGAGTTCGAGGGCGAGGTCGATCGCCCCGGGCTCCTCCGGGTTCGGGAAGGCGACGGTGGGGAAGTCCGGGTCCGGATCGGCCTGCTTCGCGACCGGATGCACCTCGGTGAACCCGGTGCGGTGCAGCGCCGCGAGCGCCGTCTCGGTGCCGACCCCGTGCATCGCGGTGTGCACGATCCGCACTTCGCGCGGGCTCTCGGGATCCGGGAGCGCGCAGATCGCGGCGAGATAGTCCTCGCGCAGCTCCTCGCCGAGCACCTCCCAGCCCTCCTCTGCATGGGGGATTCCGCCGACGGGGCCGACGGCGCGGATCCGCGCGGCGATCTGGCCGTCCGAGGGCGGCACGATCTGCACGCCGCGGCCGTCGCTCTCGGCGGCCCGGCCTCCGAGGTACACCTTGTAGCCGTTGTCCGCGGGGGGATTGTGCGAGGCGGTCACGACGATGCCCGCGTCGGCCGCGAGATGGCGCACCGCGAAGGCGATCAGCGGGGTGGGGCCGTACCGCTCGAGCAGGCGCACCCGGCAGCCCGCCGCGACGAGGATCGCCGCCGAGCGGCGGGCGAAGGCCTCCGACCCGTGACGGGCGTCGAAGCCGATCACCACGAGCGGATCCTCGAGACCGAGATCGCCGAGGAGATGGTCGGCGAGGCCCCGCGCCGCGCGGGCGACCACGGAGTGGTTCATCCGCAGCGGGCCCGGGCCCATGCGGCCGCGGAGCCCGGCGGTGCCGAACTCGAGGTCCCCGGAGAAGGCGTCCTCGAGCTCGTCGATCGCCTCCGCGCGCCCGCCGAGGGCCTGCTCGAGCAGGGAGGCGAGCGCCGCGCGGGTGCCGGGATCCGGATCGTCCTCGAGCCACTCCTCGGCGCGGCGGCGCAGCTCCGCGTCGAGCACGGCCGGGGCGTCCGCGTCGCCGGGGGCCGCGCCGGGCATCTGGTTCATGCGCTCGGCCCCTCGACGGGCAGGCGGCGCACCGTCTCGGCGAGCAGACGGGAGATGCGCGGGCCCGCGTCGCGACCGGCCTCGAGCACCTCCTCGTGGCTGAGCGCCTGGGCGCTGATGCCTGCGGCGAGGTTCGTGACCAGCGAGATGCCGAGCACGTCCATGCCGGCCTCGCGGGCGGCGATCGCCTCGAGCGCCGTGGACATGCCCACGAGCGTCGCCCCCATCGTGCGCGCCATCCGCACCTCGGCCGGGGTCTCGTAGGACGGGCCGCGGAACTGCATGTACACGCCCTCGTCGAGGCTCGGATCGACCTCCCGGGCGAGATCGCGCAGAGCCGGGGTGTAGAGGTCCGTGACGTCCACGAAGTTCGCGCCCCGCAGCGGGGAGTCGCCCGTGAAGTTGATCTGGTCGGCGATCAGCACCGGGGTGCCCGGGGCCCAGGACGGGTCGATGCCGCCGCAGCCGTTGGTCAGCACCATCGTGCGCGCCCCTGCCGCGGCCGCGGTGCGGACGCCGTGCACGGTCGCCTCGACACCGGCGCCCTCGTAGTAGTGGGTGCGGGCTCCGAGCACCAGGGCGCGGGTGCCGTTACCCTCGACCCGGACGGAGCGGAGGGTGCCCACGTGGCCCGCGACGGCCGGGGCGCGGAAGCCGGGGATCGAGGTGGCGTCGGCCTGCCAGACGGTCTCGCCCAGGAGATCGGCCGCGCCCGCCCAGCCGGAACCGAGCACGAGGGCGACGTCATGGGCCGGGACGCCGGAGGCGTCGGCGATCGCGACGGCCGCGTCCCGGGCGAGCTGATACGGGTCGGTGGTGGCAGTGGCAGCAGTCATGGGCACAAACTAGCGCAGGTCCCCCGAACGGCCCCCTGAGCGGCGCGCATGAACCACAATGTCGAGGGTGAGCGACCCCGGAACCGCCCTCCCGTCCGATCCGCACCGCGTGCCCGTGCAGGGCGATCGCAGCCGGGTGGTGATCCTCGGCGGAGGTCCCGGAGGGTATGAGGCGGCGCTCGTCGCGGCCCGTGCCGGAGCGGAGGTGACCCTGCTCGAGGAGCGGGGCATCGGCGGCGCCGCGGTCCTCACCGATGTCGTGCCGTCGAAGACCCTCATCGCGACGGCCGAGGTACTCGACCAGGTCGCCGACTCGGCGCGGCTCGGGATCCGCGACGCCGACGACGGCTCCGCGCCGACCGCCGAGACGCTGACCGTCGACCTGGGCGCCGTCAACGAGCGGGTGCGCCGCCTCGCCGCCTCCCAGTCCGCGGACATCACCGCGAGCCTGCGCGCCGCCGGGGTGCGGATCCTGCCGCGGCGCGGGCGCCTCGTGGCACCCGATCGGGTGCAGGCCCTCGAAGGCCCTGGCGATGGCGCCGGTGATGGCGCGGTCGTCGAGGAGATCGGGGCCGATGTCGTGCTCCTCGCCGTCGGCGCCCGCCCGCGGGAGCTCGGCGAGGCACCCTGCGACGGGGAGCGGATCCTCAACTGGACCCAGCTCTACGAGCTCGGAGCCCTGCCCGAGCATCTGATCGTGGTCGGCTCCGGGGTGACCGGTGCCGAGTTCGCGAGCGCCTACCGGGCGCTCGGCAGCCGGGTCACCCTCGTCTCCTCCCGCGATCAGGTGCTGCCCGGCACGGACGCCGACGCCGCGGACGTGCTCGAGGATGCCTTCGCCCGCCGCGGGGTCGAGCTGCGCTCCCGCTCTCGCGCCGCGGCCGCCCGCCGCGAGGGGGAGGAGGTCGTGGTCACCCTCACCTCGGGGGAGGAGATCCGCGGCAGCCACGCCCTCATGGCCCTCGGCGGCGTGCCGCGCACGGAGGGGCTCGGCCTCGAGACCGCCGGGGTGCGGCTCCGGTCGAGCGGCCACGTCGAGACGGACCGGGTCTCCCGCACCTCGGTCCGCGGGATCTACGCCGCCGGGGACTGCACGGGCGTGTACCCGCTCGCCTCGGTCGCGGCGATGCAGGGGCGGATCGCGATGCACCACGCCCTCGGCGACGCGGTCAGCCCGCTCGTCGCCGCGCAGGTCTCCTCCGCGATCTTCACCAGCCCCGAGATCGCCGTGGTGGGGGTGAGCGAGGCCGAGGTGGCGTCCGGGGAGGTCGCGGGCGAGGTGCTCGTGCTGGGCCTCGAGACGAACCCCCGCGCGAAGATGCAGGGCGTGGCGGAGGGCTTCGTGAAGCTCGTGGTGCGTCCCGGATCGCACACCGTGCTCGGGGCGGTGGTGGTCGCTCCGCGCGCGAGCGAGCTGATCATGCCCTTCACCCTCGCGGTCGCGCACCGGCTCACCGCCGAACAGGTGGCGGGGACCTTCACGGTGTACCCCTCGCTCACCGGATCCCTGGCCGAGGTCGCCCGCCGCGTGGAGGCCGAGGGCTGAGCGCAGAGGCGGAGCCGGGGGCGGGGCGCAGCCACCTGGGGCGGGGCGCCGTCACCCCGAGGGGCGGGGCGGATCAGTCCTCGATGGTGCAGAGCACGGCGCCGGCGGAGACGGTCGCCCCGATCTCCGCGGACAGCCCGGTCACGACGCCCGAGCGGTGCGCGGTCAGCGGCTGCTCCATCTTCATCGCCTCGAGCACGACGAGCAGGTCGCCGTCGGCGACGTGCTGACCTTCCTCGGCGACGATCTTGACGATCGTGCCCTGCATCGGGGCGGCGACGCTGTTGCCGCTTGCGACCGCCTCCGTGCCGCCGCGGCGGGCGGGCTTGCGGCGCGAGCGGACCGCGGCCTGCGGGGCGCGGAGCGAGGCGGGCAGGGAGATCTCGACGCGTCGGCCGTCGACCTCGACCACCACGGACTCCCGGTCCTCGGCCTCTTCGGGCTGGGCCGGCAGCGGGGCGGCCGGCAGGTCGCCCGCGAACTCGGTCTCGATCCAGCGGGTGTGAACGGAGAAGGGCTCGGTCGGATCCTCCGGGGCGAAGGCGGGATCCTCGACCACCGCGCGGTGGAAGGGGAGCACCGTGGGGATGCCGTCGATGCGGAACTCGGCCAGCGCGCGCCGCGAGCGCTCGAGCGCCTCCTGGCGGGTCGCCCCCGTGATCACGAGCTTGGCGAGCATCGAGTCGAAGGCGCCGGAGACCTCGTCGCCCGCGCGCACGCCGGTCTCGACGCGGACGCCAGGGCCGGAGGGAGCGTCGAAGCGCTGGATGCGACCGGGCGCGGGCATGAAGCCGCGGCCCGGGTCCTCGCCGTTGATGCGGAACTCGAAGGAGTGGCCGCGCACCGCCGGGTCGGTGTCCGCGATGCGCTCGCCGGCGGCGATCCGCAGCTGCTCGCGCACCAGGTCGACTCCGGCGACCTCTTCGGTCACGGGATGCTCGACCTGAAGGCGGGTGTTCACCTCGAGGAAGGAGATGGTGCCGTCGGCGCCGACGAGGAACTCGCAGGTGCCGGCGCCCACGTAGCCCGCCTCGCGCAGGATCGCCTTCGAGGAGGAGATCAGCTGGGCGTTCTGCTGCGGGGTGAGGAAGGGCGCGGGCGCCTCCTCGACCAGCTTCTGGTGACGGCGCTGGAGGGAGCAGTCACGGGTGGAGACCACCTGCACGTTGCCGTGCATGTCCGCGAGGCACTGGGTCTCGACGTGACGGGGGGAGTCGAGGTACCGCTCGACGAAGCACTCGCCGCGGCCGAAGGCGGCGACGGCCTCGCGCACGGCCGAGTCGAACAGCTCGCGCACCTCGGATTCCTCGCGGGCGACCTTCAGACCGCGGCCGCCGCCGCCGAAGGCCGCCTTGATCGCGATGGGCAGCCCGTGCTCGCGGGCGAAGTCGACGACCTCGTCGGAGGACTGCACCGGATCCTTGGTGCCGGCGACGAGCGGGGCCCCCGCCTTCTGCGCGATGTGGCGGGCGGAGACCTTGTCCCCGAGCTTCTCGATCGCCTCCGGGCTGGGACCGATCCAGGTCAGTCCCGCGTCGATCACGGCCTGCGCGAAGTCGGCGCGCTCGGAGAGGAAGCCGTAGCCGGGGTGGATCGCATCGGCGCCCGAGCGGTGCGCGATGTCGAGGATCTTGTCGATCACCAGGTAGGAGCTCGCGGCGGTGGTGCCGCCGAGCGCATACGCCTCGTCGGCGATGACGGTGTGCAGCGCGTCACGGTCCGGCTCGGCGTAGACCGCCACGGAGCGGAGTCCGGCGTCTCGGCAGGCCCGCGCGACGCGCACCGCGATCTCCCCACGATTGGCGATGAGCACCGTGGACAGCGGGCGGGGCTTGGCGGAGCGTGGGGCCATGGGGAGAGGGATCCTTCCGGGAGTCAGCAGTGATCGAGTGTAGTACCGAGGGTGCTCAGGGCGCGGACGGCTCCGCCGCCGGGTACTCCGGGGCCGCGGTGTCCTCGACGTCCACCGCACCCGCTCCGTCGGCCGTCAGCGCTCCGTCCTCCCACAGCTCGTGGACCCCCAGGCCGATCTCGGCGAGCAGCCGGCGCAGCAGCGGCAGGGACAGGCCCACGACAGCGTGCGGGTCCCCGTCGACGCGCTCGATGAACGGACCGGCCAGGCCATCGATCGTGAAACCGCCCGCGACGCCGAGCGGCTCCCCGGTCGCGACGTACGCGTCGATCTCCTCCTCGGTGAGCTGCGCGAAGGAGACCGAGCAGCTCGCGGTCGCGCCGAAGGTCGCACCGGTCCCGCCGTCCTCTTCGTCGCGGTCGTCCACGAGCCAGTGACCGGAGTGGAGCACGCCGGTGCGGCCTCGCATGGCCCGCCAGCGCTCGCGCGCCCGCTCGGCGGTGTGAGGCTTGCCGATCACCTCGCCGTCGAGCTCGAGCATCGAGTCGCAGCCGAGCACCACATAGCCGCCCTCGCTGCGACGGGTCGCCTCCTCGGCCTTCGCACGAGCGAGCAGCAGGACCTGCTCGGCGGGGCTCAGCGCGTCGCCGGTCAGCGCGGCCGCCGTCCGCGCGGAATCCAGCAGCGCGTCCTCAGCGAGATCGACCGGGAGGGTGCCGTGCTCGATACGGGCGGCGGCGAGGGTCGCCCGCCGTCCCGCCGAGGCGGAGGCGAGCAGCAGCAGCGGATCGTGGTCGAGCGGGGCTCCGACGTGGGTCATCGCAGGGCCTCCTGGAGGACGGACAGGGGCAGGCTGCCGAGCTCGAGCGCCCGACGGTGGAAGTCGCGCAGCGTCTGCTCGGGATCCGCCGGCGACCCCGCGAGGGCGTGGTCCCGCAGCTCCTCCCAGACGCGCTGCCCGATCTTGTAGGACGGCGCCTGACCGGGCCAGCCGAGATAGCGGTGCAGCTCGAAGCGCTGCTCCGCCTCGCCGATGCCCCAGTGGGCGCTCATGAAGTCCCAGGCCTTCTCGTAGGTCCAGTCCCCGCCGGCGGATCCCTGCACGCCCTCGGGCATCGCCAGGCCGTTGTGCAGCCCGATGTCGAGGACCACACGGCCCGCGCGCAGACGCTGGGCGTCGAGCATGCCGAGGCGGTCGCCGTCGTCCTCGAGGTATCCGAGCTGCTCCATGAGGCGCTCGGAGTACAGGGCCCAGCCCTCTCCGTGCCCTGAGACCCAGCACATCAGCGCGCGCCAGCGGTTCAGCTGCTGCGCTTGGAGGGTCTGGACGCCGACCTGCAGGTGATGGCCGGGCACGCCCTCGTGGTAGACGGTGGTGGTCTCCTGCCAGGTGCGGAACTCGGTCGTGCCCGCGGGGACGTCCCACCACATCCGACCGGGCCGGGTGAGGTCCTCACTGGGGCCGGTGTAGTAGATGCCGCCCGATCCGGTGGTCGCGATGCGGCACTCGAGCCGGTGCAGCGGCTCGGGGATGTCGAAGCGGGTCCCGGCGAGGTCGGCGATCGCGCGATCCGAGAGCTCCTGCATCCACTGCTGCAGTGCCTCGGTGCCGTGCAGGATCCGCTCCGGATCGGCGTTCAGGGCCTCCTTCGCGGCCTCGACCGAGTCGCCGCCGCCGGTGCCGTAGCGCGCGTTCAGCCGCGCAGCGACCTCCTCCTGCTCGGCGACGATCGCGCGCAGCTGCTCGACGCCCCAGGCGTAGGTCTCCTCGAGATCGATCTCGGTGCCGAGGAACACCCGGCTGCCGAGCTGGTAGGCCTCGCGGCCGACGGCGTCCGCCTCGGGGGCGCGCGGGGCGAGCTCCTCGAGGGCCGCGGCGAGCTCGCGGTAGCCGGCGCGCGCGGCGTCCGCCGCCTCGCGCACGCGGTCCCTCAGCGGCTGCTCGCCGACCGCCTGGTCGGCGAAGGAGTCGAAGAACCCGCCGTCGGCCGCGAAGCCGCGGGCCTGCTCGGCGCCGAGCAGCAGCTGCCGCCGCGCCGAGAGCACGCCGTGGTCCGCAGCCTCCCGCAGCGACTCGGCCCAGGAGGCCATCGAGCGGGGCATCCCGGCGAGGCGCTCGGCGAGCACCTCCCAATCCTCGGCGGTCTCGGTCGGCATCAGGTCCAGCACGTCCCGCGACTGCAGCGGGGAAGCGAGGTTGTTGACGGTCGCGGCGTCGAGGCGGCGGGAGGACAGCTCGAGCTCGAGGCCGAGCCGCTCGGTGAGGGCCGCCCGGGTGACCGCGTCGGTCGCATCCGCGTCGGGGACCTCGGCGATCGCGGCGAGCAGGGTGCGGGCGGCCTCGGATCGCTCGGCGAAGGCGGCGGGGGAGAAGTCGGTGACCTCGTGGTCGTGGCCGCTCACGCCGATCTGCGTGGCGAGGAAGGGATCGAGCCGGGCGCTGCGGTCGACGTACGCGTCGGCGAGGGCGTCCAGGGCGGTGGGCGTGCGGCCGGCGGCCGGCGTGAGGTGCGACATGGTGGCGAGTCTAGGGGCCGGACGCGCCGCGCACCGGTCGTCGCAGCGGCGGCTCAGCGGTCCGCGAGCATCCAGGCGGAGGCCGAGGGGTGCAGGCGCTCGCGATGGCCGCCGGCATGGGTGTGGACGGGGGCGGCCCAGCCGCTCTCGGCGCCGCCGCCGACGGCGAGCGAGCGCTCCTCCGCCTCGAGGCGGCTGGTCACGCTCATCGCGGAGACCACCACGGCGATCGCCGCGAGCTCGGCCGGCTCGAGCCGCCCGGCGACGAGCCGCACGTCCGCGCGGGGCGCATCGACCGACGACGCCTCCGACGCCTCCGATGCCCCTGACGCCTCCAGTGCGATGGCTGGTCCCGCAGCGGTCACAGCGGGATGTTCCCGTGCTTCTTGGTGGGCAGCGCATCGCGCTTGGTGCGCAGGGCGCGCAGGGCGCGCGCGACCTCGAGGCGGGTCTGCGAGGGCTCGATGACCCCGTCGATCCAACCGCGCTCGGCGGCGGTGTACGGCGTCGCGAACTGCTCCTCGTACTCGGCCTCGAGGCGGGCGCGCTCGGCGGCGACGTCCCCGCCCTCCTCGCCGGTGCGCTTGAGCGACTGGCGGTGGAGGATGTTCACGGCGCCCTGAGAGCCCATCACCGCGATCTGCGCGGTGGGCCAGGCGAGGTTGACGTCCGCGCCGAGCTCCTTGGAGCCCATCACGATGTACGCGCCGCCGTAGGCCTTCCGGGTGATCACCGTGATCAGCGGGACGGTGGCCTCGGCGTACGCGTAGAGCAGCTTGGCACCGCGGCGGATGATGCCGCCGTACTCCTGGTCCGTGCCGGGCAGGAATCCCGGGACGTCCACGAAGGTGAGCACGGGGATGTTGTTGGCGTCGCAGAGCCGCACGAAGCGGGCCGCCTTCTCGGAGGCGTCGATGTCGAGGGTGCCCGCGAGGTGGTTCGGCTGGTTGGCGATGATGCCGACGCTGTGCCCCTCGACGCGGCCGAAACCCACCAGCAGGTTCCGCGCGAACAGGGGCTGGACCTCGAGGAACTCCTCGTCGTCGAGCACCGCGCGGAGCACGGTCAGCATGTCGTAGGGCTGGTTCGGGGAGTCCGGGACGAGGGTGTTCAGCGCGGTGTCCGCCGCGGTGGGGGCCTCGTCGAAGCGCACCGGGAAGGACGGCGCGGGGCTCAGCGTGTTCGCCGGCAGGTAGCTCAGCAGGTCCTTGACGTACTCGATCGCCTCCGCCTCGTCGGGCGCCATGTAGTGGGCGACGCCGGAGCGGGTCGAGTGGGTGCACGCCCCACCGAGCTCCTCGAAGCCGACGTCCTCGCCGGTCACGGTACGGATCACGTCCGGGCCGGTGATGAACATGTGCGAGGTCTTCTCGACCATCACGATGATGTCGGTCAGCGCGGGGGAGTAGACGGCGCCGCCCGCGGCCGGACCCATGATCAGCGAGATCTGGGGGATGACGCCCGAGGCGCGGGTGTTGCGCTTGAAGATCCCGGCGAACATCGCGAGCGAGGCGACGCCCTCCTGGATGCGGGCGCCGCCGCCGTCGAGGATCCCGATGATCGGCACGCCCGTGCGCAGCGCGAGGTCCTGGATCTTCTGGATCTTGCGGCCGTGGGCCTCGCCGAGCGAGCCGCCGAAGACGGTGAAGTCCTGCGAGTAGACGCACACCTGGCGGCCGTCGATGGTGCCGTAGCCGGTGACGATGCCGTCGCCGTCGGGCCGCTTGGCGTCGATGCCGAACGCATGGGCCTGGTGGCGGACGAATCGATCGGTCTCCACGAACGAGCCGTCGTCCAGCAGATCGGCGATCCGCTCGCGCGCCGTCTTCTTGCCGCGCGCGTGCTGCTTCTGGATCGCCAGCTCGTCGGCCGCGGCGACGGCCGCGGCATCCCGGTCGCGGAGATCCGCGAGTCGCTGAGCGGTGGTGAGCGGCCGCGGGGCGTCGGTCACGGGGCCTCCTGCCACGGCCGCAGGGGCCGCGAGATCGGGGTGAAGAACACGGGGATACTACGCTACCCCTCGCCGCCGACGGCCCCCGCGCCGCTGGCGGCGAGCCGCGTCGACCGTCCTGCCGCACCAGACCCGGAGGTCCGCCCCGTTGTCCCGATCCGCCGTTCCCGTCCCGCTGCGCCTGGGCGAGGTCTCCTCCACGCAGGACGAGGCCCTGCGCCGGTTGCGCGCGGGGGAGCGGGCGCCCTTCGCGCTGACGGCCACGGCGCAGACGGCGGGGAGGGGCCGGCTCGGTCGCCGCTTCGTGAGCCCCGCGGCGGGGCTCTATCTCACATACGCCCATCGCACCGCCCTGCCGTTCGCGCGACGCAGCTGGATCCCGCACCTGGCGGGGCTCGCCGCGCTGACCGCCGTGGAGCGCGTCGGCGGCGCGGGGGCCGGGTCCGGAGGCGGAGCGGGGGCCGACGACGGGGCGGCGGCGCCCGCGGCGCTGGGCCTCAAGTGGCCCAACGACCTGCACACGGCCGACGGGCGCAAGCTCGGCGGGATCCTCGTCGAGGGGCACGGCACCGACCATGTGCTGATCGGCATCGGGATCAACGTGCGGGGTCCGGTGCGGGACGCCGACGGCGCCGAAGTGCCCGGCACCGCTTGGCTGCGCGGCCCCGGCGGCCTGCACCGCGCGGCGCCCGACGGCGCAGGAGGCGGATCCGCCGCGGACCCGGAGGCGGATCCGATCGCGACGGAGGCCCTGGTCGACGAGCTGGGGCGAGCCCTCGCCGCCGCCCTGCACGACGAGCTCTGCGCCCTCGAGTCCGCCCAGGGGGACGCGGACGCGTGCGGCCTCGCGGACCGCTACAGTATGACGTGCCTCACACTGGGGCGCGCAGTGAGGGTCGACCCCCTGGGGGCCGACCGGTCGTCGGGGGAGACCTCGGTGACGTTGCACGGCACGGCCCGAGCGATCGACGCTCACGGCGGGCTGCTCGTCGACCTCGCGGGAGGCGGGATGACCGTCGTGGGCGTCGGCGATGTGCGGCACCTGCGGGCCGACGAGCGCGTCGGCCCGGGACCGCGGACGGCGCTCGCCGCCGCGCAGGTATTGCAGGACCCGCAGGACCAGAGTGGCCCGGAGGACGAGCACGAGGAGGACCGGACGCGGTGACCGGTGGCATGGACGACAGGGAGCGCGGCGACGCACTCGGCGGGAGGCTCCCGACGGGTGAGCTGCCGCTGCCGGTGGGGGCGTCCCCCGACCTCGACCAGACGCCGCTCGAGACCCAGGAGATCCTGGACCTGAACCGGCGCTTCGCGGCCGTGCGCCGCAGCGTCGGCACGCTCGAGAAGGTGCTCCTGCAGGGCCCGCGCGAATACTCCCGGCGGGACCTCGCCGAGCAGCAGGACATCCCGGAGCGGCTCACGGCGGTCTACTGGCGCTCCCTCGGCTTCACCCCCGTGGACGAGGACACCGTCGTGTTCACGGAGGAGGATGCTTACTCGATCGGCGACCTCGCCGCGATCGTCGAGGACGGCGCCCTGTCCGAGCGTGCCTTCGCCTCCATCACCCGCGGGCTCGGCTTCCACATGGGCCGCCTGGCCATGTGGATCACCGAGGCGCTCGTGGACGAGGGCAAGAACGAGGACGGCCTGGACGACGCCGAGGCCCGCCAGCGGATGCTCGAGGTGCTCCCCGAGCTCCTGGAGACTTTCGAGTCGCAGGTGGTCTTCGCCTTCCGCCGGCAGCTCGCGGCCTTCGCGGCCCGTGCCGGCTCCGAGGTCCTCCACCGCGACACCGACGAGCTCTTCCCTCTCCAGCGCGCCGTCGGCTTCGCGGACCTGGTCCAGTTCACCCGGCTCGCCCAGGACCTCTCGGGTGCGGAGCTGGCCGACGTGGTGGGCCGCTTCGAGGCACTGGGACGGGACATCATCTCCGTCGGCGGCGGCCGGGTGGTCAAGACCGTCGGCGACGAGATCATGTTCCTCGCCGACACGCCCGAGGACGGCGCCCAGATCGCCATGAGCCTCGCCGAGGTGCTCTCCGCGGAGGTGGGCCTGCCGCCCGTGCGGGTGGGCATGGCCTGGGGCTCGATGTTCTCCCGCTACGGGGACGTCTTCGGCCCGAAGGTGAACCTCGCCGCCCGGCTCGAGGCCGTCGCCCGGCCCGGCGGGGTGATGGTCGACGCGGAGACCGCCGCCGCGATCGAGCGGGCCCTGCCCGGCGGCTTCGCGGTCGACGAGGGGCAGGAGGTCGAGCTGCACGGCATCGGCACCGTGCGGGTGATGGAGATGCGCCGGGACCGCTCTGAGCCGCTCGATCTGGGCCTGTGAGACCCTGGCGGCCCGCCCCGCCGACGGCACGGACTTAGGATGGAACGCGTGACACGACTGCTTCTCGTCGAGGACGACTCGGCCATCGCCGAACCCCTCTCCCGCGCCCTGGACCGCGAGGGCTACACCGTCACGCGCGCCTCGCGCGGCATGGACGCCCTCGCGATCGCCGCGGGCAGCGACCCGATCGACGTGGTGATCCTCGATCTCGGCCTGCCCGACCTGGACGGACTCGAGGTCGCCCGCCGCCTGCGCAAGGGCGGGCTCGAGTCGCCGATCCTGATCCTCACCGCGCGGGCCGACGAGGTCGACGCCGTGGTGGGCCTCGACGCGGGCGCCGACGACTACGTGACCAAGCCCTTCCGCCTCGGCGAGCTGCAGGCGCGCATCCGCGCCCTCATGCGGCGCTCGCAGGCGATGGAGGAGAGCGGCGACGCCTTCGACGTCAACGGCGTGAACCTCGACGTCGCCGCGCGCCGCGCCCACGTCGACGGCGAGGAGCTCGCGCTCTCGGCGAAGGAGTACGACCTGCTCACCGTGCTGGTGCGCGAGGCCGGCAGCGTCGTCACCCGCGACGACCTGATGCGGGAGGTGTGGGGCGCCGAGTGGTGGGGCTCCACCAAGACCCTCGACATGCACATCTCCTGGCTGCGCCGCAAGCTCGGCGACGACGCCACCAACCCGCGCCGGATCACCACGGTGAGGGGAGTCGGCTTCCGCTTCGAGACCGGCACGGAGGCCTGACGCGTGTGGCAGCGTGTGCTGCAGGCCACGCTGATCACCGTGGTCCTGTCCGTGCTCCTGCTCGGCATCCCGCTGGGATGGTCGTGGCTGAACCTCAATCGGCAGGAGCTGTACAGCGAGGCGAACCGGATCCTCGACACCGTCCGCATCGACACCGAGGAGCGGCTCAGCGAGGACCGGCCCATCGATGAGGCGATGCTGCAGCAGCGGGTCGACGAGCAGGTCGACCTGAACATCGCGATCGAGGTGAAGGTCGACGACCTCACCGTCCGGGCCGGCGACCCGCCGGGCGCGGGCGCGATCGAGGTGCGCACCCTCGGCACGAACGGCCAGGAGATCACCGTCTTCATTCCGCAGTCCGATGTGCGCGCCCATACCGCGAGCGCCTGGGTGCTGATCGCCGTGGCCGCGCTCTCGGCGCTGTCGATCGGCGTCTCCGTCGCGCTGTGGCAGGCGCAGCGGATCTCGATGCCGCTCGCCCGTCTCAGCCGCCGCGCTGAGGAGATGGGCGGCGGCCGCGCCCGCGGACCGTGGAAGCCGTCCGGGATCTCCGAGATCGACGACGTCGCCGAGGAGCTCGCCCGCTCGGGCGCCATGCTCGCCGAGCGGCTCGAGGCCGAGAGCCGCCTCGCCTCCGACGCCTCGCACCAGCTGCGCACCCCGCTCACGGCGCTGTCCATGCGCCTCGACGAGATCCTGGCGACCAGTTCCGAGGAGTGGGTGCGGGAGGAGGCGCGCATCTCCCTCGAGCAGATCGACCGCCTCACCGAGGTCGTCCACGACCTGATCAACGCGCCCCGCTCCTCCCAGCGCCGCACCCCGGGCGTGGTCGAGCTGCGCACGGTGCTCACCCAGCAGTCCGAGGAGTGGTCTCCGGCCTACCGTCGGGCCGGCCGCGAGCTCCGCATCCAGGTGCCGCGCACCGCCGCGGTGTGGGGATCGCAGGGTCCCCTCACCCAGGTCATCGCGACCCTCATCGAGAACGCCCTCGCCCACGGCGGCGGCCGCACCCTGGTCAAGGTGCGGCGCAACGACCACTCGACCGTCATCGAGGTCTCCGACGAGGGGCGCGGGATCGACCCCGAGCTCGGTTCGCGCATCTTCGAGCGTTCTGTGTCCGGGCGCTCTTCGACCGGCACCGGCGTGGGGCTCGCCCTGGCCCGCACCCTGGTGGAGGACGACGGAGGGCGCCTCGAGCTGCTCACCGAGAGTCCCGCGACCTTCGGCGTCTTCCTCATCTCCGCCCCGGGCGAGGAGTCCGACCTCGGCGGGGAGGAGGACGGCGGCGAGCTGGGACGGCTCCCGCAGGGCTCCGTGGTGCGGCGCCGCTCCCGCGGTCGGACCGTGCGGACGCCCGCGGGCCAGGACCCGCCCGCGACCTAGACTGTCCCGCGTGCTTCCCGATCCCGCGCCCCGTCCCCCCGCCCGCTCCCTCGGCATCGTCGGCGGCGGCCAGCTGGCCCGCATGATGCTCGGTCCCGCGATCGAGCTGGGACTTCCCGCGACGGTGCTCGCGACCGATCCTGCCGAGAGCGCCGCGGCGGTCGCGGGCGAGGTCCGGATCGGCCGGCACGACGACGAGCAGGCGGTGCGCGGCCTCGCCGAGGCCGTCGACGCCGTCACCTTCGACCACGAGCACGTCCCGGCCGCGATCCTCGAGGCCCTCGAGGCCGAGGGGGTCGCCGTGCGCCCCGGGCCCGCCGCTCTCGTCCACGCCCAGGACAAGCTGGTCATGCGCGAGCGGCTGAGCGCGCTCGGGCACCCCTGCCCGCGCTGGTGGCGGATCACCTCGGCGGAAGAGCTCGTCGACGCGCTCGCGCAGGCCGGCGGGCGGCTCGTGGTGAAGACCCCGCGCGGCGGTTACGACGGCCACGGCGTGCGCGTGATCAGCGATCCGGCGGAGGTCGCCGATTGGGCCGCGGAGCACGACGAGCTTCTCGCCGAGGAACTGGTGCCCTTCGTGCGCGAACTCTCCGCGCAGGTCGCGCGGCGGCCCGACGGGGAGGCCGTCGCCTATCCCGTCGTGCAGTCGCTCCAGAAGGACGGGGTCTGCTACGAGGTGGTCGCGCCCGCGCCGGGCCTCGATGAGGCCGCGCAGGAGCGCATCCAGTCGCTCGCCCTCGCGATCGCCGAGGACCTCGGCGTCGTCGGCATGCTCGCCGTCGAGCTGTTCGAGACCGCCGACGGGACGGTGAGCGTCAACGAGCTCGCCATGCGGCCCCACAACACCGGCCACTGGTCCATGGACGGCGCCGTCACCGGCCAGTTCGAGCAGCACCTGCGCGCCGTCGCCGATCTCCCCCTCGGCGCTACGACCCCGCTCGCCCCGGTGGCGGTGATGGTCAACCTCCTCGGCGGGGAGGCGACGGACCTCGTGCCCGGCATGCGCGCCGCCCTCGCCCTCGAGCCCGCGCTGAAGGTCCACCTCTACGGCAAGGGCGTGCGCCCGGGCCGCAAGATCGGCCACGTGACCCTGCTGGGCGAGGACGCCGAGGACCTGCTCGCGCGCGCCCACCGCGCCGAGACCCTGATCATCCACGGAGTGAAGGAGCAGCGATGAGCGAGAACGAGAACCACCGCCCCCTGGTCGGCATCGTGATGGGTTCGGATTCCGACTACCCGGTGATGCGCGCCGCCGAGGAGGCGCTCGCCGAGTTCGACGTGCCCGTCGAGGTCGACGTCGTCTCCGCGCACCGGATGCCGGAGGACATGGTCGCCTACGGCCGTTCCGCCGCCGAGCGCGGACTGCGCGTGCTCATCGCCGGGGCCGGCGGCGCCGCGCACCTGCCCGGCATGCTCGCCTCCCTCACCCCGCTGCCCGTCATCGGGGTGCCCGTGCCGCTGAAGCACCTCGACGGCATGGACTCCCTGCTCTCCATCGTGCAGATGCCCGCCGGTGTCCCCGTCGCCACCGTGTCCATCGGCGGGGCGCGCAACGCGGGCCTGCTCGCCGCCCGCATCCTCGCGGCGGGCGGCGACGAGCGCGCCGCGGACCTGCGCGCACGGATGGTCGCCTTCCAGGGCGAGCTGCGCGAGGTCGCGCTCGCCAAGGGGGAGGCGCTGCGCGCGTCCCGGTGACGGAGAGGCACGACGGACAGGCAAGACGGAGGCAGGTCGCGGCCACGATCTGTGAACGTTTCGCGGAGGTGCGGGGCGAGATGTGCGACAGCGCGCGCCCCGGGGCCGTCGATCCCGGGAGCGGGCCCGACCGGACGGTATCGTCGTCCCCATGACTGACACCCCCGACTACCGGGTCGCCCCGGGAGCCGACATCTCGCCCGAGGCGACCATCGGCGCCGGCAGCTCGATCTGGCATCTGGCCCAGGTGCGGGAGCGGGCGCAGCTCGGCGCCGACTGCGTCGTCGGCCGCGGTGCCTACATCGGCACCGGCGTGACCCTCGGCGACGGCTGCAAGGTCCAGAACTACGCGCTCGTCTACGAGCCCGCCGTCCTCGCGGATGGCGTCTTCGTCGGCCCGGCGGTGGTGTTCACCAACGACCACTTCCCGCGCGCGGTCAACCCGGACCTGAGCCCCAAGTCCGCCTCCGACTGGGAGCCGGTGGGCGTGACCTGCGAGCAGGGCGCCTCGATCGGGGCGCGCGCCGTGTGCGTCGCGCCGGTCACGATCGGTGCCTGGGCGATGGTCGCCGCGGGCGCCACCGTGGTCAAGGACGTCCCGCCGCACGCCCTCGTCGCCGGGGTCCCGGCCCGCCGCCTCGGCTGGGTGGGCCGCGCGGGGGAGAAGCTCCTGCCCGCCTCCGACGGCACCGACGCCTGGGTGTGCCCGGTGACGGGGGAGTGGTACATCCCCGACGAGACCAGCGGCGGGCTGCAGCTCGCCTCCGCCCCGGTCGAGGGCGCCCCGCGCCCCGCTCCCCTCGAGCCCGACGACTCCGCAGATTCCCACGCCGACGAACAGGACGGTCCCACCGCATGAACACCGAACCCGCCATGATCCCCGCGGCGAAGCCGATCATCGGGCAGGACGAGAGGGACGCGGTCGACCGCGTGCTGGCCTCCGGGATGGTCGCGCAGGGCCCCGAGGTGAAGGCCTTCGAGCAGGAGTTCGGGGCGCAGCTCGCCGGCGGCCGGGAGTGCGTGGCCGTCAACTCGGGCACCTCCGGGCAGCACCTGGGCATGCTCGCCCTCGGTCTCGGGGCGGGCGACGAGGTGATCGTGCCCTCGTTCACCTTCGCGGCGACCGGCAACTCCGTCGCCGCCTGCGGTGCGACGCCGGTGTTCGTGGACGTGGATCCCGAGACCTTCACCCTGGACCCCGCCGCGGTCGAGGCCGCGATCACGGAGCGGACCGTCGGCATCCAGCCGGTGCACCTGTACGGGCATCCCGCACCGATGGACCGCCTCGTCGAGATCGCCGAGCGCCACGGCCTGTGGATCTTCGAGGACGCCGCCCAGGCGCACGGCGCCACCTGGCAGGGCGCGCAGGTCGGCACCTTCGGGCGCGGCGGCATGTTCTCCCTCTACCCGACCAAGAACATGACCTCGGGCGAGGGCGGCATGGTCTCCACGGACTCCCCGGAGTACGCCCGGCAGATCCGACTGCTGCGGAACCAGGGCATGGAGGCGCAGTACGCGAACGAGGTCGTCGGCTTCAACAATCGCATGACCGACATCCACGCGGCGATCGGCCGCGTCCAGCTCACCAAGCTCGGCGCGTGGACCGCGCGCCGTCAGGAGCTCGCCGCCTTCTTCGACGCGCACCTGACCGGGGTGGTCACCCCCGTGGTCCGGCCCGAGGCGACGCACGTCTACCACCAGTACACGATCCGCATCGAGGGCGCGACCGCCGCGGAGCGCGATGCCTTCGCGACCGCGCTGCGGGAGGAGCACAAGGTGGGCTGCGGCGTGTACTACCCGACGCCGGTGCATCGCCTGGCCACCTTCGCCGTGGACCTGGAGCTTCCTGTCACCGAGATGCTGGCCCGCGAGGTGCTGTCCCTCCCGGTGCACCCGAGCGTGTCCGATGCGGACCGCGACCGGATCGTCGCCACCGTCAACACCGTCGCCGCCGCAGGAGCGTGAGCATGAGCGAGAAGAGGACCCTGCGGGCCGGACTGATCGGCCTGGGCATGATGGGACGCCACCACGCCCGCAACCTCCGCGCCCTCGAGGGCGTCGAGCTGGTCGCGGTCGCCGACGCCTACGGCGACCCGCACGGCGCCGCCCCCGGCCTCGAGGTGTTGCCCGACGTGGACGCGCTGATCGCCGCGGGCATCGACTACGCGGTCGTAGCCGTGCCCACCCAGTTCCACAAGGACGTCGCCCTCTCCCTCGCGGCGGCCGGGGTGCACACCCTGGTGGAGAAGCCCCTGGCCTTCGACATCGGGGAGGCGGAGGAGATCACCGCCGCCTTCGAGTCGGCGGGCCTGGTCGGAGCGGTCGGCTACATCGAGCGCTTCAACCCCGCGCTGCAGGAGATGCGGCGCCGGATCGCCGACGGTCAGCTCGGGGAGATCTACCAGATCGTCACCCGCCGTCAGGGCGGCTTCCCCGCCCGGATCGCCGACGTGGGCGTGGTCAAGGACCTCGCGACCCACGACCTGGATCTCACCGCCTGGGTCGCCCAGTCGCCCTACGCCCAGGTCGCCGCGACGTCCACGCGCCGCTCGGGTCGCAAGGACGAGGACATGGTCTCGGTCGCGGGACGGCTCCGCGACGGCACCATCACCAACCACCTCGTCAACTGGCTGACCCCCTTCAAGGAGCGGGTCACCGTGGTCACGGGGGAGAAGGGTGCCCTGGTCGCGGACACCGTCAACGCCGACCTCACCTTCCACGCGAACGGGGAGAACGCCACGAACCTGTGGGAGTCGATGGCCTCGTTCCGCGGGGTCAGCGAGGGAGACTCGATCACCTACGCCCTGCAGCGCAAGGAGCCGCTCGCGACCGAGCACGAGGCCTTCCGCGACGCGATCCTCGGCGACAGCGCGAACATCGTCACCATGCGCGAGGGCCTGCACACGGTGCGCGCCGTCGAGGCGGTCCTCGAGAGCGCCCGCGAGGGCAGCGTCGTGGAGCTCGACGCCGGGCCAGGCGCATGAGCAAGCAGTCCGCTGTCAGTGCCGTCCGCACCCATGCCCTGCGCTGGGCGGCGCGCGGCGGGCGCTTGCTCCCCGGCGCGCCCGGGGACCGCGCCCGTTTCATGGACACCGTCGACCGGATGGACCGCAGTGAGCTCCCCGTCGCCGGCGGCAGTGTGCGGGACGCTCTGCTCGCTCGCTCGGACGCGCTCGTCGCCGCCGGGAAGCCCGAGGAGGCCCTCGGCTGGTTCGACAAAGCGCTGCGCCTCGCCTACCACCCCGCGCGTCACTACGACGCGACACCGTCGCCGCTCGCCACGGACCCAGCCGCCTTCCTCGCTCCTTTCCGGGCAGCGAGACTGGGTCCGCTGCTGCTGGACCTGCCGGCGCACGACCCGGGCCCCCGGCGCCCCGAGCCCCGCTCTGCGGAGGAGGGTGCACCTGTGCGGCTGCTCGTCGTCGCCCAGCGCAATTGGACCTTCGTCGACCCGGTCATCGAGTCGCTCGGCGCTCGCGGCGTGGAGATCCGCCGCTTCGAAGTGGACTCGCTGCCCGTCGCCGAACGTCCGTCCCGGGATCTGGTGCTCCGGTCTCGGCTCGACCTCGCCTTGCACGGGCGACGCCTGCCCACCCCCGCCCCGCTCGCCGAGCAGATCGAATGGGCCGACGTCGTCTTCGTCGAATGGGGCCACCACGTCCTCACCTGGATGTCACTGCTCGAGCTGATGCCCCGCCGCACCGTGGCGCGCTTCCACCGCTTCGAGGTCTACACGCCGTTCCCGCTGCTGACGGTGTACCCGGAGATCGACCGGGTGCTCTTCGTCTCCCGGCACGTGCGCATCCTGCTGGACCACCTCACTCCGCACCTCTCTCGCGCCGGATCGGTGCTCGAGGTGGAGAACTTCCTGGCGCACGGGCTGGGGCCCGAGCCGGGTGCCGGGCACGACTCGCACCTTCTCGCGCAGGTGGGATGGGTACGACCGGTCAAGGACGTGATCTTCACGCTCGACCTGCTCGAGCGACTCCGGCAGACGGATCCGCGGTTCCGCCTGCTTCTCGTGGGACAGAGCCTGCCGGACTCTTCCGCGGATGACACTGCCCACGAGCGGAAGGTCCGCGCTCGCCTCGCCGCTCTCCCCGCCGGTTCCGTGCAGATCCTCGGCCCCCGGGACGATGTCCCCGAACTGCTCGCCGGAGCCGGATGGATCGTCTCCTCCTCCCTCGTGGAGGGGGTGCACGAGGCCGTCATGGAGGGTCTCGCCGCGGGCTGCCTGCCGCTCGTGCGGGACTGGCCCGCCGCCCGCGCCTACGGTGGCGCCCGCACGATCTATCGCGAGGACTGGGTCGTGGAGGACGTCGACGCCGCCGCGGAGCGCGTGCGCACCGTGCTCGAGGAGGGGGACCTCTCCGCGCTGACCCAGGACGCACGGCGCTGGGTCGTGGCCCGCCGATCCCCGGAAGTCGTTGTGCAGCGGTACGAGGACGCGATCGTCCCCGGCCGCCGTCCATGAACGCCGACTGGATCCTGCCGACTCTTCTGGCCGCGGCGCTGCTGAGCGTCCCCGGCCTGCTCCTGCTGCGCGTCGGAGGGGCACGGCTCGCTGTGAGCCTCGGAGCGGCACCACCTGTGACGGTGCTGCTGACGGTCCTCGCCGGGGCCGTCCTGAAGATCGTGGGACTCCCGTGGGTCCCGACGACTGCGGCCGGTGCCCTCGCGCTCGCAGTGCTCGCGGTGCTGCTCGTCCGTGCTCTCCTGCGCCGCCGCCGTGCGACGCCGTCCCCGGACGGGACGGAGGAGCGCGAGCGTCGTCCGCTGCGGGAGCGGGTCCTCGACGGCCTCCCGGTGCTTATCGCTGCGGGAGCGGGTCTCGCGACAGCGGCCGGGGCGCGAGCCGGCATGGGCACGATCGACACGCTCAACGGCAGCTACGACTCCTTCTTCCACCTCGCCGCGATCGAGTTCGTGCGCGAGGATCGCGACGCCTTCCTGCTCACCGCGCTGCAGGGCATCTACCACGAGCCGACCTTCTACCCGGCCGCCTGGGACGTGCTTACGGCGCTCCTGCCCTTCGGCCCGGTGACCGCGGCGAACGCGATGGCCCTGGCGATGCTCGCCCTGCTCCCCGCCGCGCTCGCCGCGATGACGGGGCTGCTCCTGGGACCGGCGACCCCCCTGCTCGAACGGCGCGTGCTCACCGCCGCCTCCGCCCTGTGCACTCCACTGTTCCTCTCGCTCCCGGTGATCACCCTCGTCATGGGCCTGTGGCCCTTCGTGCTCGGCGCTCTGTGCCTGCCGGTCGCGCTCGGCGCGCTCTGGCGGAGTGCGGCGGTCCTGCCCGCGCCGGGCAGGCTGCGGTCGGAGATGCCGCAGAGTGCCGGGACGCTGCTGCTCGGCGCCGTGCTGCTGCTGGGCGCAGTGCTCGCCCACCCCTCTAACGTGTTCTCGCTCGGGGCGGCGGTGCTCGCCGCGCTGCTCGCGCGCGCACTCATGGACGTCATCGGCACCGCCTATCGCCGGCGCGGGCTGCGTCTCCTCGTCGCCCTGGCGGTGCTCGCGGTGCTCTACGCGACGGGCTCCGCGGTGCTGCTGGCCTCGATGGACCTCACCACGACCTCCCCCTGGGGCTGGACCGCGCTGATCGTCTCCGTGCTCATCGACCGTCCGAGGCTCACGGTGCTCCCGGTGCAGCTGTGGCCGGTGCTCGTGCCCTGGCTGCTGGCGGCCCTTGGGCTGTTCGCCAGCCTCCGCGCACGGCGCACGGATCCCGCCGTCGTAGCCCTCGCGGCGAGTGCGACAGCACTGCTCGGCGTGGTGCTCGCCCTCAGCATCCTCACCAACGTTCCCTCCCCGCTCGCCCGCGCCTGGGTGAATCCCTGGTACGGCGCCCGTGAGCGGATCGCCCCGCTACTGCTGTGCGGCGTCACCCTGCTCGCGATGCTCGGGCTGCGCGCACTGCTACGCCAGGACCGCAATGGCGAGGGCCGGCGCTGGCGTGCCCCGGCCGCCGTGGCGCTGCTCGGCGCGACGGCCGTCGGCGCCGTCGGCGTCCCGGACCGGTTGCCTTTCGTCGGCTCCCTCGCCTACACCGCGTACGGCGTGCAGCTCGCGCCCTATGTCACGCCCCGTGAGCGCGCCTTCATCGAGCGCTCGGCAGCGGAGCTGCCTGAGGATGCCGTGGTCATCGGGAACCCGCGCGACGGCGCGGCCCTGTACTGGTCGCTCGGCGGCGTCGAGACGGTCTTCCCCACCCTTGCCGAGCCGCAGACGCTGGACTCCCGCCGCGTGGCTCGCTACCTCGAGGAGGCGCCGACCAACCCGGACGTGTGCACCTCCTGGAAGAAGGTGGGCGCGGACCATCTCTACGTCGACACCTCCGCGGAGTCCGGCGAGGCGATCGCCCCCGGCCCCTCCGAGCTGTGGGAGGGCCTGCAGGAGATCCCGCAGGACCGCCTGGTGCTCGTGGACCGCGACGGTCCGTATGTCCTCTACCGCATCGAGCCGCTGTGCTGAGCCCCTCCGGCTCGCCCCGCGATAGCGTGCACCCACCGAGCGCGGGAATATCCCGTTCCCGCCGAGAGGAAGCCCACCCGTGAAACAGACCGTCCAGACCGTGCTGCGCACGATGTCCGTGCTGCCCCGCGACGCCAAGAAGTTCCTGTGGACCTTCGCGATCGTCATGAGTCTGCTCGCGCTGCTGGACGTCATCGCGCTCGGCGCCGTCGCGATCGCCCTGCCTGGGCTCACGGGCGGCTCCCCCGAGGTGACCGTCCCGGTCGTCGGCTGGAAGCTCGTTGGCTTCGGCCAGGTGGCGAGTCTCGTCGGCGTGTTCGTCGTCCTCACGATCATCAAGTCCGTGCTGAACCTCATCACGATCCGCGTCGCGACCCGTCGCTTCGCGAAGCACGAGGTCGCGATCGGTCAGATGCTCTTCCGCTCCTACATGTCCGCCCCGTGGGTGGAACGCACCTCACGCTCGAGCCAGGAGATCATCCGCATGGTCGACTCCGGCGTCGCCGCGGTCGTCGCGAACGTCCTCATGCCCTCGATGACCGTGATCAGCGAATTCGCGACGATCACGGTGATCACCGTGGGCTTGTTCATCGTCGACTGGAAGATGGCGCTCGCCACGATGATCTACCTCGGGCTCGTCGCGGTCGTCCTCTCACGGGTCATCTCGCCGCTCGCCGTGCGCAACGGAGCCGTGAACCGAGACAACTCCATCCAGGTCGTGCAGCTGCTCGGCGAGGTGCTCTCCTCTCTCAAGGAGATCACCCTCAAGGGCAACGAGAAGGAGGTCGAGGCGATCGTCGAGCAGCGCCGTGGCACCGCTTCGGAGACCCGCGCCTTCGCGCAGTACTACAACCAGATGCCGCGCTTCGTGCTCGAGGCGGGGCTCGTGGGTGGCTTCGTCGTCGTCGGCGGCGTCGGATACCTCGGCTCCGGCCCCTCGGGCGCGCTCGCCTCCGTCGCGCTGTTCGCTGTCGCGGGCTTCCGCCTGCTGCCCTCGCTCACGCGCTTCCAGTCCACCCAGAACCGAATCCTCACGAACGCCGCCTTCTCCGACTACATCATCGACGACATCGAGCACGCCCGGGAGGCGGTCTCCCGCACGGAGCGCCCGGACAGCCGCGTGCTGCCCGCGGGCCCGCGCGATATCGAGCTCGACGACGTCAGCTACGTTTACCCCAGCCGCGACGAGCCGGCGGTGCGCCACGTGTCGCTGCGGATCCCCGCCGGCTCGTCGGTCGCGTTCGTGGGCACCTCCGGTGCCGGCAAGTCCACGATGGTGGACCTCCTGCTGGGCCTGCTCACCCCCACGGACGGGCAGATCCGCGTGGGGGGCGAGGACGTGACGACCGTCCTGCGGCAGTGGCGGTCCTCGGTGGGCTACGTCCCCCAGGAGGTCGCCCTGTTCGACGTCTCCGTCGGGGAGAACATCGCGCTCACCTGGGACCCCGCGGGGGTTGACGAGGAGCGGGTGCGGTCAGCCCTCGGACGGGCCCAGCTGCTCGACGTCATCGAGGCCCGCCCCGGCGGGATCCACGGCAAGGTCGGGGAACGCGGCACGACGCTCTCCGGTGGTCAGCGCCAGCGTCTCGGCATCGCCCGCGGCCTGTACGCCGATCCCCAGGTGCTCGTCCTCGACGAGGCCACGAGCGCCCTGGACACGAAGACCGAGGCGGCCGTGACCTCCGCGATCCGCGACCTCGGCGAGGGCGTCACCACGATCACGATCGCCCACCGGCTCGCGACGATCCAGCACTGCGACGTCGTCTTCTACATGCAGGAGGGCGAGGTCCTCGCCCAGGGCAGCTTCGACGAGGTCGTCGCCGCGGTGCCGGCCTTCGCCGAGCAGGCCGCGCTGGCCGGGCTCGGCGGCGGCGCCGCGATGATCGACGGCCCGGCGGCCGACGACGAGCCTGCCTCGGACACGACGGGCGACAGGACCGCGCAGAAGGAGACCCCGGCATGACCTCGCTGATGATCCTCTCGTTCTCGACCCTCGAGAGCGACCCCCGCGTGCAGCGCCAGATCGCACTGTTCGCCGAGCGGTACGACGTGACGACCGTGGGCTTCGGACCCCGCCCCCACCCGGGCGTCGAGCACGTGGAGATCCCGCAGGGCACGCGCGCCTGGCCCAGCTCCAAGCAGCACCTGCTCACCGGCCGCTACCGGGGCGCCTACTGGTCGATGAGCGCCGTCGCCGCCGCCCACGAGTTGCTCGCGCCGCTCGTGGGCACGATGGACGCAGTGCTCGCCAACGACGTCAACACCCTCCCGCTAGCCCTGTGGCTCTCCCCTCGCCGCGGCGTGCACGCCGACCTCCACGAGTACGCCCCGCGAGAGAAGGAGCACCAGCTCGCCTGGCGCACCTTCGTCGCCCCTTACCAGCGGTGGCTGTGCCGCACGTGCCTGCCCGAGGTCGCCTCCGTCACGACCGTCTCCCCGGGCCTCGCGCGCGAGTACGCGACCCGTTTCGGTGTGGACGTCGAGGTGGTCACCAACGCCTCCGCGCACCGCGAGCTGCCCGTGCGCCCCACCGCCACCCCGATCCGGCTGCTGCATACGGGCGTGGCGCGCGCGAACCGCCACCTCGAGGCGATGGTCGAGGCGGTGCGCGGCCTCGAGGGCGCCGTCACCCTGGACCTCATGCTCATGCCGAGCGAGCCGGGGTACATCGAGCACCTGCGGGAGCTCGCGGCCGAGGCGCCGGGCGCCGCACTGCGCGACCCGGTGCCCTATGCGCGGCTCGTGGACACCGTCGCCGAGTACGACGTCTCCCTCGTCGTCTTCCCGAACTCGACCTTCAACCTCGAGCACTCCCTGCCCAACAAGCTCTACGAGGCAGTCCAGGGCCGCACCGGCGTGATCGTCGGCCCCTCCCCGGATATGGCGGACCTCGTGCGCGAGCACTCTCTCGGCGCGGTGCTGCCCGCGGCGACCGCGGAGGCCATGCACACCGAGCTCGCCGCACTCACCCCGTCGAGGGTCGACGTCTGGAAGCGCGCCGCGGACTCTTCGGCGCAGGCGCTCTCCGCGGAGCGCCAGGTGCTCACCTGGCAGGCGGCTCTCGAGCGGATCCTCGGGCGGGCATGAGAACCGGGGCGTGAGGGACCGGCCGTGAGGCCCTAGCAAGTCTCCTCGAACGCGCTCGGCGACCACGGCGCGATGCCCGCTGTCGACGGTGACCGCGCCGAGGTCATGCGGCCAGGGCGGATTTCAGCCGCGGCGCAGGCGGGGGAGCTGCTGGACCGCGAGCGAGGCGGCCATGAAGCGCAGCGGCGCCTCGCGGTGCAGGGCAGCGCCGAGCTCGCGCGGCAGCAGCGTGTCCGGGCGGCCGTGGCGGCGCCGGTCCCGTGCCGCGGCCATGAGCTCCGCCGCGGGGACCGCAGGGTCCAGGCAGGCGTCGAGCAGACGCCGGTCCGCTCGCGACAGGGGCCGCTCGCAGTCAGGGGCCCGCTCGAGCAGGTCCCTGGTGATCGTGGCGAGGGACGCGCGCTCCTGCGCCGTCCAGATCCCCTCTTCCTGGCGGTAGAAGACCGCGCCGAACACGTGGATGCGCAGGATCTTCGTTCCGATCGCGGCGCGCGCCGCACGGGATAGCCGGGAGTACCAGGCCGCCTGCAGGAGGTCCGGGAAGAACCCCAGCTGTTCCGACATCGGCCGGACGACGTAGGTGACGCGGTCGCCCGCGTCCTCGCCGATCACGTAGGGCGGGCCCAGACGGTCGTAGGCCGTCGGGACTGTCGCCATGAGCTGCGTGACCATGCCGACGTCGCCTCCCACGGTCGCGCCCTCCACGAGGGCGGCGCCGGTGCGTGCGAGCATGTCGCGGCTCATGAGGCCCAGCGGCGCGGAGCGGTAGGAGAGGCGGTCCCGGACGAGGTCTGCGAGGCCCGCGCGGTGCATGCGCGCGGCGGGCGTCGGCACGCCGTGGCCGGCCGTGCCCAGCGCGAGGCGGGTGATCACGAACTCGGCGCCCGTGCGCTCCCGCACGGTGAGCCAGGAGGCGACGGCGCCCGGAGCGAGGGTGTCGTCTGATCCCATGATCCCCACGAACGGCGTGGTCGCCGCGCGCAAGCCGGCATTGAACGGGCCGGAGGCGGAACGGTGCTCGTCGTGGTGCTCGATGATCCGCACAGCCTGCCGGTGATCGGGGCGCAACGCGCCGAGGATCTCCTCCGCGGGACGGTTGTGGGCGACGACGAGCACCTCGGCGTGCTCGCCGTTGCCCTCGACCACGGACGCGACCGCCCGGCCGACGGGCCGCTCGCGCGTGTGGCACGCGATGACGATCGTGACGGGCTTCATCGCGCGCTCCCGGCCAGAGAGGTGAGCAGCTCCGCGTAGGCGGCGCCCACCACGGGCGTCGAGAAGCGGTCGCCGATGGTCGCGGCGATCTCCTCGCTGCCGAGATCGCGCGTGCGGGCGTCGACGTCGAGGATCGCCTCGGCGTAGGCTTCCGGGTCCTGCTCGGCCACGAGCGCCCCGACCTCGGGGCGCGTGTACTCGCCCTGGCCGCCGGTCGCGCCGAGCACGACGGGCCGGCCGGCGACGATCGCCTCCGCCGCGGAGACAAAGAAGTTGTCCGCCTTCGTGGGGCCGAAGAAGAGATCCGCCCCGCCGAGCGCCTCCCGCACCCCGGGAGCGTCCGCGGTGCCGGCGAGATCCAGACGGTCCTCGACGCCGAGCTCCCGGGCGAGCGCCGTGGTCTCCGCGCGCAGGGGTCCCTCGCCGAGCCACGTGAGGTGCGCGTCGACGCCGCGCCGCTCGAGCGCCGCGAGGGCGCGCACGGCGACGAGCGGGTCCTTGCGGTCGATGAGACCGCCGGTGGAGACGAGGCGCAGGGCGCCGTCGGCCCGGTCCCGGCGGGGGACCAGCGGCCCCGGGTCCACGATGCAGGGCACGACGTCCGTCGGCCGGGTGCCGCGCACGGTGCGCAGCGGCGCGGCGAGGTACTCGCACACGGCGGTCGCGCGGTCCGGGAGGGCCAGCAGACGGGAGAGCATGGGCAGCGCTGCGCGCGCCGCGGCGGGGAGTGTCGAGGGGGTGGTCAGCGCGGACCAGTGCTCGGTGTGCAGCCACGGCGCGCGCGGCCGTCGCAGTGCGAAGGGCAGCAACGTGGAGAAGGCCATCGTGTGCACGGCCTCGGACCCCTCGAGCGCGGGACCCAGAGCACGGGCGGCCCGAAGCACCGATAGCGGGCTGCGGGGGTCCATGGGGATCCGCGCCACGTCGATGCCCTTGTGCACGAGGCGGCGGGTGCCGTCGTCGTCCGCGGGCGGGACGAGGTGCACGAGCCGGATCGGCAGGTGCTCCGCGATCGAGATCGCGTCGCGGACCACGAAGGCACCGCGCGACGGCGCGGTCGCGGTCGGGAACCAAGTGGTGACGAGGGTCGTGGTCACCGGGCCTCCTCGGAGAGTCGGGCGTAGGCCTCGAGCAGGGGAGCGGCCTCCGCCTCCCAGGTCAGGTACGGGGCGACGGCGCGGGCGCGCTCGCGGTACGCGCCGGGGTCCTCGAGGATCTGCAGCAGCGCCGCGGCGAGGTCCGCGGGCTCTTCGCCGGAGAACACCTCGCCCACGCCGAGCTCCTCGACGACGGCGCGCATGTCCGGGAGGCCCGCGGCGGCGATCGGGAGCCCCGCACGGATCGACTCGAAGAGCTTGTTGGGCAGCGCGTAGCGGTAGGAGAGGCAGACGGGCCGCACGTGGACCACGGCGACGTCGCCGTCGGCGAGTGCGGAGGAGACCTCCGCGGGGGCGACTGCGCCGACGAGGTGCACACGGTCGGCGACGCCGAGCGCGGCGGCGCGGGCTCGCACGTGGTCGAGGTAGTCCTCCTCGCCGTAGCCGAGCAGCACGAGATGGATGTCGGCGGGCAGGTGGGGGAGCGCGGCGAGGGTCTCCTCAATGCCGCGGGCGGTCGTGATCCGCCCGCCGTAGGCGATGACCCGGTCGCTCGCGGAGAGCCCGGCCCGTTCGCGCAGCACCCCGGTCCCGCGATCGGGCAGGGGGCCGGCGACGGGCACGTTGCGCACCACGAGCGGGAGGCGGTCCAGGCGGTAGGTGCGGCGCAGCCAGTCGGCGATCGAGGGAGAGACGGTGAGCACGACGTCGGCCCGGGGGATCGCCACGTGCTCGATCGCGGCGTCCAGCAGCGGCGCGAGCAGGCGGCGACCCTCGACGTTGCGGTGGCGCCACAGCTCGTGGGAGTCGTAGACCAGCCGCACCCGGCGGCCCTCGCGGCGGCCGAGCGCCTGGATCGCGAGCGCGGGGACCAGGGCGTTGGTGTCGTTCGCGTGGACGATCTCGGGGGCGAAGGCGTGCGCGGCACGCGCGGAGCGCCACCACCAGGTGCCCAACTCGATGGTCCGGTACGCGCGGCGGCCCAGGTCTCCGGCGGCGCGGATGCCGAGCCGTCGTGCCGCGGCGAGGGGCGACGGGCGGCCGGCCTGCGACGGCGTCGCGCTCGGCGGAACCGGAGCGGCCGACGGTGCGGGAGAGTCCGCCGGGCCCGTCGCGGCGGGCCGACGGGTGAGGCGGGTCAGCGCGGGCGCGATCCGCTCGAGCGCGAACTCGGGGACCCGATGCAGGTCGAGGCCGGGAGCGAGCTCGGTGGTCCCGGCGGCGCGGCCCTTGAGCCGCCGCTCGACGGCGATGATCCTCACTCTGGCACCCTGCTCGTGCAGGGAGGCGGACTCCTTCAGCACCCGGGAGTCGTTCGTCGCGTCGTTGTGCACGAGGACGGCGACGCGCGGGGCGTTCCCTGACGAGGGCATATTGCTCCTGGGACGAATATTGTGGGTCCGGCACACTGTAACGCGCGCACCGGACCACAGCCGTGCAGGAACCGTGCCGAGCAGAGAACGAGCCGTCAAGAACCCGAGCCGTCCAGGAGGACCCTCCCGATGAAGATCTTGTCCGTGGTGGGAGCCCGGCCCCAGTTCGTGAAGCTCGCCGCCGTGGCGGACGCTGCCGCGGAGGCGGAGGGCGTCGAGCACGTCATCGTCCACACCGGCCAGCACTATGACGCCGCGATGAGCGACGTCTTCTTCGCGGACCTCCGGATCCCCGCCCCCGACGTCAACCTCGGCAGCGGCTCCGGCACGCACGGCCGCCAGACCGGTTCCATGCTCGCCGCGATGGATGAGGTGCTCGAGGAGCACCGCCCGGACTGGGTGCTCGTCTACGGCGACACCAACTCGACCCTCGCGGGCACCCTCTCCGCGGTGAAGATGCACCTCAAGGTCGCCCACCTCGAGGCAGGCCTGCGCTCCTTCAACCGCCGCATGCCCGAGGAGCACAACCGGGTCCTCACCGACCACGCCGCCGACCTCCTTCTCGCCCCGACGGAGGTCGCCCGCGAGCACCTCACCGCCGAGGGCCTCGCGGAGCGCACGGTCGTCGTCGGCGATGTCATGACCGACGTCTGCCTGCGCGTCGCCGCCGCCGTCCGGGACCAGCCGCTGAGGCTCCTCGAGGGGATCGACCCCGCGGAGGAGTTCGCCGTGGCGACGATCCACCGCGCCGACAACACCGACGACCCCGAACGGCTGCGCGAGATCGTCCGCGGCCTCCAGTCCCTCGACATGCCGCTCGCGCTCTTCGCGCACCCGCGGCTCGTGGCGAAGGCCGCGGAAGCGGGCATCGAGCTCGCCGGCGGCGCCGTCCGCGTGGGTGAACCGCTCGCCTACCCGGACCTCGTGGCCGCCGTGCAGCGCGCCCGCGCCGTCGTCACCGACTCCGGTGGTCTGCAGAAGGAGGCGTATCTGCTGGGTGCGCCCTGCACGACCGTCCGCACCGAGACCGAATGGGTCGAGACCCTCGAGAACGGGTGGAACCAGCTGGTCGCAGATCCCGCCGGCCTCCCCGCGGCCGTCGGCCGTCCCCGCCCCACCGCGGACCGCCCGGACCACTACGGCGACGGGCGTGCCGCCCAGCGCGTCGTCGCGCTGCTGCAGGAGCGCGCCTGATGAGCCGCCGCCCCACCGACCCGCCGCGCGTCGTCGTCGCGACCCGCGTGTTCACGCCCGAGCCGGTCGCCGCCGCGTTCCGCCAGGAGGCACTTGTGCGGGCCCTCGAGAAGGCCGGCTGCGAGGTGTCCGTGCTCACGACCCGCCCGCCGCGCGGCACCGTCGGAAAGGACCGTGTGCACGGTGTCTCCCGCTTTCCCGTCAAGCGAGACCACCAGCAGCAGGTGCGCGGCTACGTCTCCTACATGAGCTTCGACGTGCCCCTCGCGCTGCGCCTGCTGCTGCGGCGCCGGCCCGACGTCATCGTGGCGGAGCCGCCGCCCACCACCGGTATCGTCGCGACCGTGCTCGGCGTGCTGCGGCGCGTGCCTACCGTCTTCTACGCGGCGGATATCTGGTCCGACGCCTCCGAGAGCGTCGACAGCGTGCCCCGCGCAGTCGTCGCGGGCGTGCGGCTGATGGAGACCACCACCTGGCGTCGCGCCGCGAAGGTCCTTACGATCTCGACTGGCGTCGACGACCGCGTCGCGGCGCTGATCGGCCGGCGCTCCTCGCTGACCATGGTCGGCAACGGCATCGACACGGACACCTTCACGGTCGACGGCCCCGCCCCTGAGGAGGCCGGACCCTATTTCGTCTACGGCGGCACCGTCTCGGAGTGGCAGGGAGCGGACATCTTCGTCGAGGCCTTCGCCAGGCTCCGCGCCGAGCGCCCCGAAGCGCGGCTGCTGTTTTTCTCCGAGGGCAGCGGCAAGGAGGATCTCGCCGCGATGGTCGAGCGGCAGGGGATCGAGGGCATCGAGTTCCGCGGCCGGCTCGCCCCTGCGGAGATGTCCCGCATGCTTCGCGGCGCCGTCGCCGGACTCAGTTCGATCACCCCGGGCCTGGGCTACGAGTTCGCGTTGCCCACGAAGATCTACGCGGCCACCGCCTCCGGCACCCCCGTCGTGCACGCGGGCGAGGGCGCGGCCTTTGAGCGGATCCGCGACGGCGGGCTCGGGTGGGCGAGCGAGTATGACCCCGAGCAGGTCGCGGACGCGATGCGCGCCGCACTCGACGGGGAGGACCGTCCCCCGACGGAGCACCTGCGGGAGTGGACCCTCGAGCACGCCTCGCTGCAGGGGGCCGCCGCCCGCGCCGCCGCCGCCGTGATGGAGGCCGCGGGCTGCTGAGCACGCCCGCGGCGGGGCCAGTGCGGCGCCCAGGACGGGGCCGGGTTCAGAAGATGAGCCGCAGCCCCGGCACCCGCTGCGCGACCAGCGCGACGGCGAAGGACACCGGCACGGTGGTGAGCCACACCGTCGCCATCTGCCACAGGTCGTAGCCCTCGAGAGCGGGAATCTGCCGCAGCAGCACGAGCACCGCGAAGTGCACGAGGAACACCCCGAAGGTCGCGTTGCCGAGCGCCCGCAGCCAGGCTTGGGCCCGCTCTCCTACCCTCCACGACCCGGTGAGCGAGGCGAGAGCAACGAAGAGCAGCAGCGCGTAGACCATGACACTCGGCGAGGTGTAGTCCGGCCGGAGCGTGCGCACCAGCAGGGAACCGCCGTCGTCCCGTCCCGCCTCGTACAGCCAGGTCAGCGCGGCGATCGCGAAGGGCGTCGTCGACAGGGCCGCGAGCGCCCAGCGGCGCGGGACGGGCGCCACGATCGCCGCCCGGCCAATCACGAAGTATCCCGCGAAAGCCATCCAGTAGGTGAGCGAACCGGGCTCGATCGGTCGATGGGAGTCCAGCCCCTCGATGCTCGGCTGTCGGGTCAGGTACGGCACCGCGAAGGCGAGAGCCGTCCACGCGCAGGCGAGCAGTCCCAGACCCCACGCACGATAGCTCTCCTGCTCCGGCACCGCGTGCAGGAAGGAGGCGATCACGGGCGCGATCACGTAGAGCCCGGCGATCGCCCACAGGAAGTACAGATGGGTGAAGGTCTTGCCGGTGATGACCTGGTCGATCGCCGTGCCGACGCTCATCTCCGCCCCCGCGAGGTGACCGATGACGAGCATGTAAAACGCTGACCACACCACGAGCGCGGGCAGGATCCGCACCGCCCGCTGCCGCCAGAAGGCGCCGGGGCCGCGGCGCAGCGCCGAGGGGTGGAGGTTCAGAGCCCCCGCCATCATGAGGAACACCGGCACGGCCGCGGAAGCCGCCATGTCCACCGCCGTGATGCCGAGCGGCGTCGTACCGTCGGCGACTCCGCCGCCCACGACGTGAACACTGACGACGCCGAGGATTGCGACGATCCGGATCACGTCGAGCGCCGGCACGTACTCCCGGCGCCGGGGCGCGGGAGACGCCGGCGGCTTCGCGGCGGGATGAGCGAGGTCCTTGGCGGGAGGGGTCACGTGCTCCCTTCGCAGTCGACGGCGATGAGGCGGGAATGGTCGGTCTCGAACACCACGGTGCCGATAGCAGGATCGGCCCGGTTGACGAGGTCGAAGGTCGTGGACCACTGGTAGGTGATTTGCTCCTGGTAGATGTAGCCCACGCCCGCTTCGTGCAGCAGATCGCACACCTCGGTTGCGGGCACCTCGCCGTTCGAGCCGGAGAGGGCGTACAGCAGCGCCCGGTCCGCGTTCTCGAGCGCCATGCCCGCGACCGGGAAGTACACCTGCTGCCCGTGGATCGCGTACATGTGCGCGGCGCCGGAGAAGGGGCTCGCGAGCACCTTGAGGGAATGGTCCATGGAGGGATCCGCGGCGGCCCAGGCCTCGAGCTCGTCCTGCTGCAGGAAGCGACCGCGCCCCGAGTACTCCGCTGCGAGGTTCTTCGCGGCGTTGTCGGCGCGGGTCGGGATCGAGGCGCCGACCGCGACGACGGCGACGAGGACCAGCACCAGGCCGATCGCCCGGCGCGGCAGGGAGGCGTGGCCCGTGCTGCCTGCCCGTTCGAGCAGGGAGTGCCACGCGCGCAGCCCGGGGACCAGCAGCAGCACGGACAACATGGCGAGCGGCATCGAGAGCCGGTCCTGCCCGCGGTACCAGAGGGCGGAGAGGTTGAGGGACGAGTCGAGGGCGGCGTCGAGATAGAGCACCGCCACCACGATCCAGGCCACCGCGACCCAGCGTGCCCCGCTGCGCAGCGAGGTGACGAGTCCGGGCCACCACACCGCGGCGAGGACCACGCCGAGCGCCATCGGCCACACCGTCAGCAGGCCCAGCAGGATCTCCCCGAGCGCCGACCACCAGGGCACCTGCAGGCCACCGGTGAAGTCGGTGACCGAGGAGCCCAGCGGAGTGGTGCCGGCGACGATCACCGGGGCGATCACGACCAGCGGCACGAGGGCGAGCAGGGGACGGCGGCGCAGGGCGGGCGCCATGGTGCAGGCGGTGAGCACGGCGACCAGCACCAGGGCCAGGAGCGCGACGTTGGGGTGCAGCTGGCCGAGGCCGAGCAACGCGAATGCGGCGAGGGCCAGGGCGGCGAGGGCGGGGCGGAGCCGTGCACGGTCCCCGCGCGGCGCGTCGTCGGAGGAGAGCAGGAGGGCGGGGGAGAGCACCTGCCATAGGGCGAGGACCGCCGCGAGCGCCCCGGGGAGGGCCGCGAACCCCGTGAGGTTCGGGATCGCCGAGAGATGGATCCACTCGTCCACGGGGGCGGCCGGCACGATCGCCGCCCCGATCCCGGCGGCGAAGGGGGCCCACGGCACGGCGGGGAACACCGTACGGGCCAGGAGCGCCGTCCCCAGGATCCAGGGGAGCACGGCGAGGGCCAGCACCGCTCCGTTCAGCAGGATCGGCACCTCCACGCCGGGCACGGAGGAGGCCAGCGCGTGGAAGCCCGCGGGATAGGCCGTGGGGGTCCCGGCGGTGTTGGAGACGGAGCCGAGATCCAGGCTCGAGGCGGTGCCGGTCTCCCGGATCCGCTGCAGCGCCGAGAGGTGGTACAGCGTGTCCCAGCGCTCGAGGACGGCATCGGGACGACGGCCCTGCAGCAGGATCGGTCCCAGGGAGACCACCAGGGCCACGAGCATCCACAGGGGGGCGAGGGGCACTGTGTGTGGGGGCATGAGCGGTCCGTCGAGACCGGTCGACGGCAGGCGCACGCCGAGCCGGCGCAGCAGCAGCGCCGCCGCGGTGAGCAGCGCGCCGCACCCCAGCAGCGGCAGCAGCGACCAGGGGATCCCGAGGAAGGGGGAGATCAGGGCCGCGAGCCCCGCCGTCGCGGCGCCGACGGCCGGCGCTACGGCGAGGGACAGCAGGCGCGAGCCGCCGAGGGCTCGGGGGATCGCGTAGCCGGGAAGATAGGCGGCCGCGAGGACGACCGCGACCGCGATCAGCAGCTGGGCGAGGTCGCTCATCCGTCCTGGGGGGTCCCGAGGGCGCGGGCGCGGTAGTCACCGGGCTGCTCGGCCTCGTCGAGGGCGAGCCGGCGCGCGAGATAGGTGGTGCGCTTCTCCGCGGCCTTGGTGCGCGCCTCCTGGAGGGCGAGGAAGCCGAGCAGCACGAGCACCGTCGCGTACAGCAGCAGGTCCGCGCCGCGGCCCACGCCCACGAGGTTCGCGACTCGGCTGAGCATCCCGGGGAACAGCACGGTCGCGACCGCGAACACCGCGAAGGCGATGATCAGCAGACGGCGCACCGCGAGCTGCTTCGCCCCGCGCTTCACGAACAGCCAGCCGACGATCACCACGATGCCCAGCACGAGCACGAGCTGGATGATGAAGGTGCGGCTGCTCACCCCGAGCGCGGGGCCGAGGGCGATCAGCTGGTCCAGGCCCTCCACCGTCTCAGGCCTCCTCGGCCTGCTGGTGGGTGGAGGCGGAGCCGTCGCCGAGGACGAGGCGGGGGGTGCCTGCCCAGTTCTCGGCGGTGGTGATGTTGCGTCCGTCTACGATGAGCTTCACGCCGGGCACGTCGGCGGAGCCGATCTCCGCGTACTCGGGGTGGTTGGTCTGCACGATCACGAGGTCCGCGGCGTCGCCGATCGTGTAGGGATCCCAGCCGAAGCCGCGGAGCTCCTCGGCGTCGTAGAAGGTGTCGTGGACCGCGACCTCGGCGCCCCGTGCGCGTAGCTCCTCGACCACGGGGAAGACGCCGGAGAACGCGGTCTCCTTGACCCCGGTGCGGTAGGACGCGCCGAGCACCACGGCCTTCAGCCCCTCGAGGGAGCCGAGCAGGTTCGCGGCCCGCTCGACGAGGTGCGCGGGGACCGAGGCGTTCAGGGTGCGGGCGGTGCGCACGGTGGTCGCGTTCGGGTCGGTGGAGAGGTACAGCCGCGGGTACACGGGGATGCAGTGGCCGCCGACGGCGATGCCGGGCTGGTGGATGTGCGAGTACGGCTGCGAGTTGGAGGCCTCGATGACCTTGTACACGTCGATGCCGTTGTCCTGCGCGAACAGGGCGAACTCGTTCGCCAGCGCGATGTTCACGTCGCGGTAGGTGGTCTCGGCGAGCTTCGCCAGCTCGGAGGCCTCGGGCGAGCCGAGGTCCCACACCCCGTTGGGGCGGGGGAGGTCGGAGCGCTCGTCGAAGGTCAGCGCCGACTCGTAGAAGGCGCGGGCACGGGCTGTGCCCTCTTCGGAGATCGCGCCGATGAGCTTGGGGTACTTGCGCAGGTCCGCGAACACGCGACCGGTCAGGACCCGCTCGGGGGAGAAGACGGCGTAGAAGTCCTGGGACTCCTTCAACCCGGAGATCTCCTCGATCATCGGCACGAAGCGGGTGCGCAGGGTGCCGACGGGGAGGGTGGTCTCGTAGGAGACGAGCGTGCCGGGGGTGAGGTGCTCGGCCAGGGAACGGGTCGCCGCGTCCATCCACGCGAAGTCCGGCTCCCACGTCGCGTCGTTCACGAAGAGGGGGACGACGATCACCACGGCGTCGGCGCCGGGGATCGCCTCGGCGTAGTCGGTGGTCGCGCGGAGCTTCCCGGCGGGGACCAGCTCGGCGAGCTTCTCCTGGAGGTGGGCCTCCCCGGGGAAGGGCTCGGTCGCCTGGTTGATCAGCTCGACCTGGCGGGCGCTCACGTCCACGCCGATCACCTCGTGGCCGGCGTCCGCGAACTGCACCGCGAGCGGCAGGCCGATCTTCCCGAGGGCGACGACAGCGGTCTTCATGGGTACTCCTTCTCGGCGCCGTGGCGCGCCGCACGTGCGGGGATGACCGCTCGGGGGCGGCCCACCGTGACAGGGTATCCTCATCGGCCGTCGCCGACCTCGATGAGGCGCGCCGCCCGTCGACACGTCGCCAGCACCGGAGGAGAGCCTGTGAGCAAGACCGAGCCCCCGGGCGAGCAGGGCCCCGCGGGCGCCTCCGCACCCCCCGCCTCGCCCGGCGCCGACAGCACCTGGTTCGTGGTGCCGATGTTCAACGAGGGCGAGGTCGTGGGCGACGTCATCCGCGCCCTGCGCACCCGGTACCCGCTCGTGGTGTGCGTCGACGACGGCAGCGAGGACGACTGCGGCAGGATCGCCGCCGAGGCCGGTGCCGTCGTGGTCCGCCATCCCTACAACATGGGGCAGGGCGCCGCGCTCAAGACCGGCATCGACTACGCGCTCCGCGATCCGCGGATGCGGCAGATCGTGACCTTCGACTCGGACGGCCAGCACCAGGTCGACGACGCCGCCTCGATGATCGCGATGCGGGAGGCGGAAGGGGTCGACGTCGTGCTCGGATCCCGCTTCCTCGACTCCCGTACGAAGCCGGGCCTGATCAAGCGCCTCGTGCTGCGCGGCGCAGTCTGGTACTCGAACCTCACCTCCGGGGTGAAGCTGACCGACGCCCACAACGGCCTGCGGGTGCTGGGCCGGGACGCCTGCGAGAAGATCACCATCGAGCAGAACCGGATGGCGCACGCCTCGGAGCTGGTCGAGGAGATCGGTCGCCATGAGCTGACGGTGCGCGAGCACCCGGTGCACATCCTCTACACCGATTACTCCCGGGCGAAGGGGCAGTCGGTGCTGAACTCGGTGAACATCGTCATCGACATGCTCTTCCGCTGACCCGTCCCCGGAGCGGCGGCCCTCAGCGCTCCTGCTCCGCCGCCTCGAGCAGCCCGGCGAGCTCCTCGCGCCCCGTGTGTCGTGCCCATCCGGCCGGGGTCGCCCCGTAGGTCGGATCGCGCAGGGTCGGGTCCGCGCCGCGGGCGAGCAGCAGCTCGACCGTCGCGTGGTCCCCGCGCACCGCTGCCTCGTGCAGCGCCGTGGCTCCCTCCGCCGTCCGCGCGTCGGCCGCGAAGCCTAGGTCCAGGAGCTGCGCGACGGCCTCGGGCCGGCCGAGAGCGGCGGCCTGCGCCACGAGATCCGGATGGCTCCGTTGCATCTCCCGCGCGACGGTTCGGTCCGCGAGGGCGTCGGCCGGGCCGAGCAGCGCCCCGAACGCCTCGTCCTCCTCCGTGAGGTCCGCCCCGCGCGCCCCGTGCTCCCGCAGCAGGCGGGCGACGCCCACGGCGCCGTGCCGCACGGCTTCCCGCAGCGGCGACCGGCCGCCGTGGAGGGGATGGGTGCTGGGCCGCTCCGGATCGGCGCCGGACTCCAGGAGCAGCCTCGCGCGCCCGGTGAGGTCGTGGCGGGCCGCGTGCAGCAGCGCCTCGGAGAGCTGCTGGGCGGGGGACTGGTGGCGCGGCGCGAGGAGCCGGTGCCAGGGCCCGCCGTCGCCGCGGCCGAGACCCGCCCGCAGCAGGAGCGCGAGCCACGCGGTGTCGTCCCGCACCACGGTGTCGCCCGCGCCGCGGTCGTAGATCGTCTGGCTGTCGTTCGGATCCGCTCCGGCGGCCAGCAGCAGCTCGGCGAGGGCGGTCTCCGAGGGGTGCGGGGGAGCGCCCTGTTCCCCGCCCCCGAACACCCCGGTGAGCGCCGTGAACGGGGACGGCAGCGAGTCCCAGAGGAAGCCCATGTTCGGATCGGCTCCGGCCTCGAGCAGCAGCCTCAGCACCGCGGGATGGTCGGGCGCCTTCCCGTCCGGCAGCGGCCCGGACCAGCGGGAGTAGCACAGGTGCAGCAGCGGCGGCCAACCATAGGGGGCGCTCTCCCGCTGCACCGCGGCAGGGTCGGCGCGGAGCAGATCCCGGACCGCGTCCGGATCACCCAGCGCGGCGGCGACGGCGAGGTCCGAGCGGGCCAGGTGCGGCTCGGCGGCGAGCAGCGCCGCGGCTGCTGCGAGGTCGGGGGCGCCGCGGCGGCTGTGATCCACGGTCATCGCCCGCAGCAGCTGCTCCCGGGGACCGGCGGTGCTCGCCTGATCGGGGCGGCGGGTCCGGGCGCGGACCTCGTCGACGTGCCGGCGCAGCGTGGGCCAGGACGCGAAGCCGTAGGACCTCGCGAGGGCCAGCTGCGCGGCGGCGAGGGGCAGGGCGGCCCCGTGGTCCTGCTCCGCGCCGAGCAGGGAGTCGGCGTCGGGGTGGTGCTCGAGCAGGAGCGCGAGGGCCTCGGGATCCCCGGTCCGCGCTCCGTCGCGCAGTCGCTTGGCCCGGCGCCGCAGCGCGGAGAGATCGGGATGGTCGGGAAGGTGCTGCAGGGACATGGTGGCCTCCGCTCCGAGCCCGGCGTCCGCTGGATCGGGCAGGAGGGGAGACGGGCATCCTCGTGCACGGCGCCGAGGCGGGCTGAGCCCTTCCCGCGGACAGGCGGCGCCCTCGGTGCGCCGTCCGCAGTCTATCGCGGCCTCTCGATGCGGCGGGGCTCCGGGGAGGGGAGCGGCTATCCCGCCGCGGGCTCCGCGGAGCCGTCGGCGATGCCGTAGAAGAATGCGGCGACGTCGTCCTCGTCGGTGAGGATCGCGACCCCCGAGTGCTTGGTCTGGTACTCGGGATCCTCGATCGGGATCGCCAGGGTGCGTCCGCTGTTCATCGCTGAGCGCGCCGTGAGGGCCATCCGGCCGATGGCGGGGATGCCGGTCCCCTCGGAGGTGATCAGCGCGTTCGAGCCCGCGCCGGCGAGAAGGGCCTGCGCCACGGGGTTCAGCAGCACGGCGGGGGAGGTCACCCGGTCCATCAGGGCGCCGACGAACTGCTGCTGGCGCTGCTGGCGGCCGAGATCCGCGGTCGGGTCGAAGTAGCGCGCGCGCACGAAGGCGAGCGCCTGGTCCCCGCCGACGTCGTGGCAGCCCTCGGTCATCTGCAGCCCCGACCTCGGGTCATCCACGTCCTGGTCGATGCAGAGGTTCACGTGGCCGACGGCGTCGACCATGTCGGCGACCCCGTCGAAGCCGACCTCGACGTAGTGGTCGATCGTCAGCCCGGTGAACTCCTCGACGGTCTCGACCAGCAGCTTCGGCCCGCCGAAGGCGAAGGCGGCGTTGAGCTTGTAGCCGCCGTACCCGGGGATGTCGACGAGCGTGTCGCGGGGGAGCGAGACGAGGTAGCTGTTCCCGTTCGGGGCGCGGTGCAGGAGCATGATCGTGTCCGTGCGGGCGCCCTCGGTGCCGTCGTCGGACACCTTCTCCCCGCCGCGGCCGTCGGAGCCCGCGATGAGATAGGTCGTTCCGGGCGTGTCCGCGGCCCCGGAGAGAGCGTCGATGTGCTCGATGCGGCTGCCGGCCCAGGCGGTCAGGCCCAGCCCCCAACCGAGCACCACGACGAGCACGAGCACCAGGAGGGTCGCGCCGAGGCGCACGGCGCGGGGGGTGCGGTGCCGGCGGCGGGGGTGCCGACCGTCGGGGCCGCCTCCGCGGCTCGGGCTCCGGGGGGACTCGGGGCCGCGAGGTCCGTCGCCGCCCTGCGCGATGCCGACGCCCGGGGGCGGACCGGCGGCATCACCCGGTGCCTGGCTCCACTGCTCGGAGCGGGGGAGGGGGCGGGTCGCCGGGCCCGGCGCGACCGACGGCGGGAGGTCCTGCGCTGCGGGCCGCATCGGGCGCGCGCTGCCGCCGGCGCGGGCGCGATGGCCCGCGGGTCGTCGCGGTCCGCCGGGGCGCCGCGAGCGCGGGGGCTGCTCGGTCACAGGCATCTCCTTTGCCGCCGAGAGGGGCCCTGCGGCAGGAGGTGCAGGGGCCCTGAGGGGAAGCTCGGCGTCCGACAGGGTAGCGGCACCGCCGGTGCCGCGCGCCGCAGCCACGCACGCCTCGCCCGCCCGGCCCCCGAACCTCCCGCGAACCTTCACACGGCCCGCCCCTCCCCGTCCCCTCCCCGTCGTGCGCCTCCGTAGACTGGGCCCGTCGCCGCGGCGGCATCGACTGCGCAGGAGGATCCGTGACCCAATCCGCACCCTCGGGCGAGGCCCGGGCGAGTGATCGCACCGCCCACGCGGGAGCCGCCTCCCAGCGGATCGTCGCGGTGGTGGTCACCTACAACCGCGAGCAGCTGCTGCGCGACTGCCTCGATGCGCTCGCCGCCCAGGCCCGTCGGCCCGACGCGGTCGTGGTCATCGACAACGCCTCGAGTGATGCGAGCGGGCGCGTCGCCGACGAGCATCCGCTGGGAGCCGACGTCCTCCATCTGCGCCGCAACGTCGGCGGGGCCGGCGGCTTCGCCGCGGGGATCGCCCGCGCCCTCCAGCGGCACGGCGCCGACTGGGTGTGGGTGATGGACGATGACACCGTTCCGCGGCCCGCCGCCCTCGCCGAGCTGCTGCGCTCCCTCGAGGCTTCGCCCGCGCGGCTCTCGGTGCTGAGCTCGCGCGCCGTCTGGACCGATGGTCGCCCCCACCCGATGAACAGCCAGCGGACCCGCCTCGGGGCGAGCACCCGCGAGAAGCAGGACGCCGCCCGCGCCCATGGCCGGCCGATACGCACCGCGAGTTACGTTTCCGCTCTGCTGAACGCGGAGGACGTGCGCCGACTGGGTCTGCCGATCGCCGACTACTTCATCTGGTCCGACGACTTCGAGCACACGGGGCGCCTGCTGCGCCGCGGCCGCGGGATCGCGGTCCCCGGGTCGGTGGTCGAGCATCGCACCGTCCGCTTCGACAACGCCCAGGCGAACCCCGGCGGCCGCTTCTACTACGACGTGCGCAACCGCCTCTGGGCCCTGCTGCGCACCGACTCCTTCACCCCGCTGGAGCGGGCCCTCTACGGCGGCCGCACGGCCCTCGGTTGGGCCGGGCAGCTGCTCCGCCACCGCGGGGACCTGCTCGGCAGCGGCCTGCGCGGGCTCCTCGCCGCCCTGGCCCGCGGTCCGCGGCCCTCGGCCCAGGTCCTCGCCGTCGACGGCGAGGCCGCGGCCGAGGGGCGCGCGGTGGAACGGGCGGCCGGTCAACGACCGCCGATCCCTCTGCCGGGTCGGCCCGGGGCGGCCCGCCCGACTTCGCCCTCCTGATGCCCCTGTGGGGCCGTGACCTGCCCGAACGGGTCGAGCTCGCGCTCGCCTCGGCGACCCGGGAGCAGGAGCTCACGCCGACCCTGCTGATCCTCACGGTCGACGGCCCCCTCCCGCCCGCGCTCGAGGCTCTCGTCGCCCGGGTCGAGGCCGGCGAGTTCGGTCCCGCCCGGGTGCTGCGGCACCCGGCGCACCGCGGTGTCGCCGCGGCCCTGCAGGACGGTCTGCTGGCCTCTCCGTACGAGCTCGTCGCGCGGGCCGATGCCGACGACCTCTGCCGTCCGGACCGCTTCGCCCGACAGATCCCGGTCGCCGCGGGCCTCGCCCCCGCGGCGCCGGGGCAGGTCCCTGCGCCGCTGGACCTCGTGGGCGGGGCGATGCGGGAGTTCAGCGATCGGATCCCCGCGGGCACGGGGCCGCTGCGCAGCCGCCCCCTCGCGCACGACGAGATCGTCGACTACCTGCGCACCCACTCGCCTTTCCACCACCCGACGGTGGTGCTGCGCCGCTCCACGGCCCTCGCCGTCGGCGGCTATCGGCACCTCCCGTTGCTGGAGGACTACTACCTGTGGGAGCGCATGGTGCTCGGCGGCGCGCGCACCGCGAATCTGGCCGAGGTGCTCGTCGACTACCGGGTCGACGAGCAGCTCTTCGTCCGCCGCGGAGGCTGGACCCTCTTCTCCTCCGACCTGGTGCTGCAGCGCCGGATGCTGCTGGACCGCGTCATCGGCCCCGGTCAGCTGCTGCGCAACCTCGGGATGCGCCTGGTGTACCGCTTCGCCCCCGGCTGGGCGCGGCGCCTGGCCTACCGCCGCTTCGTCGAGTCCCGCGGGTGAGTGCATGAGCACGACCACACCCGTCGGCGCGCCGGGCGGACGCGCCATCGCGCCCCATGCCCTCCGCTACTGTGAGCGGGTCCCCGGCGGACCCTCCGCACGCTTCGAAAGGACCCCCCGTGTCGACTCCTGATCTCCTCATCGTCGGCTCCGGCCTCTTCGGCCTGACCATCGCCGAACGGGCCGTCGCCCAGCACGGCGCGAAGGTGACCATCATCGACCGCCGGTCGCATCTGGGCGGGAACGCCTACTCCGAGGCGGACGAGCACACCGGGATCGAGGTCCACAAGTACGGCGCCCACCTCTTCCACACCTCCAACAAGAAGGTGTGGGAGTACGTCAACGGCTTCACCTCGTTCACCGGCTACCAGCACAAGGTGTATACGACGCACCGCGGCGTGGTGTACCCGATGCCGATCAACCTCGGCACCATCAATCAGTTCTTCGGGGCCGCCTACACGCCCGACGAGGCCCGTGCGCTGATTGCCGAGCAGGCGGGGGAGCTGGCCGGCACCGACCCCGAGAACCTCGACGAGAAGGGCATCTCCCTCATCGGCCGCCCGCTCTACGAGGCGTTCATCAAGAACTACACGGGCAAGCAGTGGCAGACCGACCCCCAGGACCTGCCCGCGGGGATTATCTCCCGCCTCCCGGTGCGCTACACCTACGACAACCGCTACTTCAACGACACCTACGAGGGTCTGCCCGCCCAGGGCTACACCGCGTGGCTCGAGCGGATGGCGGATCATCCGAACATCGAGGTGCGCCTCGACACGGACTACTTCGACACCGACCAGCCGCTGAACAAGGACGCCGTCCGCGGGCAGCTGCCCGTGATCTACACCGGACCCATCGATCGCTACTTCGACTACTCCGAGGGCTCGCTCGGATGGCGGACCATCGACCTGGAGACGGAGCACCTCGAGGTCGGTGACTTCCAGGGCACCTCGGTGATGAACTACGCCGACGCCGAGGTCCCCTACACCCGCATCATCGAGCCCCGTCACTTCCACCCCGAGCGCGACTACCCGACCGACCGCACCGTGATCCAGCGCGAGTACTCGCGCTTCGCCGAGTCCGGGGACGAGCCGTACTACCCGATCAACTCCGGGGGCGACCGCGAGACCCTGCTCGCCTACCGCGGGCTCGCCGACGCCGAGCCGCGCACCCTGTTCGGCGGGCGCCTCGGCACCTACCAGTACCTGGACATGCACATGGCCATCGGCGCCGCCCTGTCCATGGCCGACAACAAGCTGCCCGAGCTGCTGCGGGCCTGACCCGCCCGACCCGCCGCGATCGGCGGGCCAGCCGAGAGTCGACGAGGAGCACCATGAACGTCACCCCCACCTCCGCCCCCACCTCCGCCGGGGCGGCCCCGCAGCGCCTCCTGCAGCGCCTGGTACTGCCCGGAGAGGCCAGCCCCGATGTGGTCCCGCTCTACATCGAGGCGGGTGACGCCCGCTCGGGCGCGACCGGCGGCTCCTTCGGGCTCGGCAGCGCCTCGGATAAGCAGGCCAAGGACCAGGCGCAGTCGTCTCACGCCGCCCTCGCCCAGGTCGACATCAGCGAGATCAGCGAGCGGCACGCCGCCCGCATCCCCGCGCATCAGATGCGCTCCTTCGGCACCTACTTCAACGCCTTCCCCGCGAGCTACTGGCGCCGCTGGACCCCGGTGCGGGCGATCCGCCTCACGATCCGCACGGCCGGCAGCGGCCACCTCGTGGTCATGCGCTCCACGGCCCGCGGCACCCTGCAGCGCCACGAGTCGCGGACCGTCTCCGGGGCCGGCGAGCAGGTCTTCGAGCTGCCGCTGACCGCCTTCGGCGACGGCGGCTGGTACTGGTTCGACGCCTACGCGGGCGACGAGGACCTCGCGATCCTGGGCGCCGAGTGGACGGCCGACGCCTCCGCGGCCCGCACCGAGGGCACCTTCTCCATCGCGATGACCACGATGAACAAGGTCGAGTACGTGCTCGACAACATCCGCACCCTCGCCGCCGAGCCCGTGCTGCGCGAGCTGCTGGACGTGATGTACATCGTCGACCAGGGCTCGGACCGCCTGAGCGACCACCCCGAGGAGCTCGCCCCGCTGCAGGCGGAGCTCGGCGAGCAGCTGCGCATCATCGAGCAGGGCAACATCGGCGGCTCCGGCGGGTTCTCCCGCGGCATGTACGAGGCCGCGACGGCAGGAGCTTCCACCTACGTCATCAACTGCGACGACGACATCGTGATGGAGACCGAGTCGCTGCTGCGCATGGTGACCTTCGCGGACTTCGCCACCCGGCCCACCATCGTCGGCGCCCACATGTTCGACCTCAACAACCGCTCGGTGCTGCACACCTTCGGCGAGGTCGTCGACCCGTGGCGGATCCAGCCCGCGCTCGCGAACGCCGAGGCCGAGATGGGCCACGACTTCGCCCAGGACCCGCTGCGCTCGACCCCGTGGCTGCACCGCCGCGCCGACGTCGACTACAACGGCTGGTGGGGCTGCCTGATCCCCACCGAGACGGTGCGCGCGATCGGCCTCAGCCTCCCCGTGTTCATCAAGTGGGACGACGCCGAGTACGGCCTGCGCGCGAAGAAGGCCGGCTACCCGACCGTCTCCCTGCCCGGTGCGGGCGTGTGGCACATGAGCTGGGTGGACAAGGACGACCTCGTCGGCTGGCAGGCCTACTTCCACGAGCGCAACCGCATCATCACCGCGCTCCTGCACTCCCCGTACGCGCGCGGCGGCCGCGTCGTCAAGGAGTCGCAGTTCATGGATGTCAAGCACCTGATCTCCATGCAGTACTACACCGAGGCCGGGCGCCTCATGGCGCAGAAGGACGTGCTCGAGGGCCCCGAGGCGCTCCACCCCTCGATCGGGACCAAGCTCCCCGAGATCCGCGGCATGGCGAAGGCCTTCGCCGACGCGGTCACGAAGAAGGACCAGGACCACTTCCCGGCGGTCCACGTCGACAAGCCCCCGCGCAAGGGGCGCCCCTTCACCCAGCCGCACCGCCTGATGCTCCCCCTGTGGACCGCGAAGACCCTGGTCAAGCAGGTCGCGTTGCCTCCGAAGCCCCGCGCCGAGGAGAACCCGCAGGCGACGATCCCGCACCTGGACGCGAAGTGGTGGCGGCTCTCCGCCTATGACAGCGCACTGGTCTCCAATGCGGAGGGCACCCAGATCGCCTGGTACAAGCGGGACCCCCAGCAGGTGCGGGAGATGCTCGCCTCCGCGATCCGCGCCCACCTCGACCTGCACCGTCGCTGGCCCGAGCTGCAGGCGCAGTACCGGGAGGCGGCGGGTCGGATCACCTCCTTCGAGGCCTGGGAGCGGACCTTCGCCGCGAACCCGGCGCCGGTGCGCGAGGCCGACAAGCCCTCCGGGGCGCCGTCGGCCGCCTCTGCCGACGCTGCCGCGGACGGCGCGACGACGGGCGGGAGCCCGGCCGCGTGAGCGAGCCCGGATCCCGGCGTGCCGCCTTCGCCCCGAGCCGCGCCGAGCAGCAGGAGGGCTGGCGCGCCCCGGGGCAGGACGCCGGATGGCTGAACCCGATCCGCGAGCGCTTCCTGCTCGCGCTGCTGGTGCGCAAGGAGCTGCGGGTGCGCTACCGCGGCAGCGCGCTGGGGATGCTGTGGAGCTACGTCAAGCCCGCGGTGCAGTTCATCGTCTTCTACATCGCGCTCGGCGTCTTCCTGCAGCTCTCGAAGGGCACCCCCGCCTACGCGGTGTACCTCTTCAGCGGCATCGTGGTGGTGAACCTCTTCGGCGAGGTGTTCGGCAACGCGACCCGGTCGATCTCGGGCAACGCCCCGCTGGTCTCGAAGATCTACCTGCCCAGCCAGCTGTTCCCCTGGTCGAGCATGATCGTGGCCCTGGTCCACTTCGTGCCGCAGCTGCTGGTGCTGGTCGTGGGCGCACTGCTCTTCGGCTGGCTGCCCTCCCTGACCTCGCTCGTCGCCTTCCTCCTGGGGATGGTGATCCTGCTCGTCTTCACCATGGGCCTCGGCATGCTGACCGCCGCCCTCAACGCGGCCTTCCGCGACGTCGAGAACTTCGTGGACCTCATCGTGATGGTCGCGACCTGGCTCTCGCCGGTGCTCTACCGGATCACCATGGTGGAGGAGGCGATCGGCGGAACCATCCTGTGGTGGCTCTACCAGCTGAACCCGCTGACGATCGTGGTGCAGCTCTTCCACACCGCGTTCTGGCGGTATGCGGGGCCGGTCGCCGAGGCGGTGCCCGGCGATCCGACGCTCTCCAGCCCGGGGGAGCCCTTCGGCCTGTGGTGGGCCGGCCTGCTCATCGCGGTCGTGACCTTCGTGATCGGAACCGTCGTCTTCGAACGCTCGAAGCGGCGCTTCGCCCAGGAACTGTGAGAGGAGTCCCGCGATGAGCCCGAACCTGCAGGACGTCCCCGCCTCCGCCGCCGTGCCCACGGAGCGCGAGATGGTCCGCGTCGAGCACGTGACCAAGCAGTTCTCGCGACGCCACGACCACTCCCTGAAGGAACTGGTGTTCTCGGCGCTGCAGCGGAAGAAGCTCGCCGACACCTTCCGCGCCCTGGACGACGTGGACCTCACCGTGCACGCGGGGGAGACCGTGGGCCTGATCGGCTTCAACGGCTCCGGCAAGTCGACGCTGCTCAAGACCATCTCGGGGGTGCTCTTCCCCGACGAGGGCCGAGTGCTGCTGCGCGGCCGGGTCGCGGGACTGATCGAGGTCGGCGCGGGCTTCCACCCGGATCTCTCGGGCCGCGAGAACGTCTACCTCAACGGCGCGATCCTGGGGATGAGCCGCGAGCAGATCGACGCCAAGTTCGACGAGATCGTCGCGTTCAGCGAGATCGAAGACTTCATCGACACGGACGTGAAGTACTACAGCTCGGGCATGTTCCTGCGGCTGGCCTTCTCCGTCGCCGTGCACACCGAACCGGACATCTTCCTCGTCGACGAGATCCTCTCCGTCGGCGACGAGCCCTTCCAGCGCAAGTGCCTGGCCCGCATCCGCGAGCTGCAGGAGGCGGGGCGCACCATGGTCGTCGTCTCCCACGAGCTGGAGATGCTCGAGCGGCTCTGCACCCGCATCGTGGTGCTGCGCTCGGGAAAGATCGTCTTCGACGGCGACCCCGTCGAGGCGGTGCGCACCCTCCGCGAGGGCTGATCCCGTGACGTGACCGGCGGGAGATGTGAGGGTCAGCCGCGGCCGGTGACGCTCTCGTCGGCGGCCTGACGGTCCGACACGGAGGCGGCGGGGGCGACGATCCCGCCCCCGGCCGACCAGGCATGGAGCAGGGCCGGCACGGCCTCGAGCCCGTCCCCTTCGACCAGCAGTCGCGGCGTCTCCGCAAAGTCCTCAGTGTTCGCCGTGCTCGCCGCGGGTGCCGGGCCGCTCCAGGCGGGCAGCGTCACGGCAAGCCGATCGGAGCTCCCGCGCACCTCGAGCACCCAGTCCCGCACCAGGGCCGGCAGCTCCCCATCGAAGCGGGGCGCGAGGGAGACGGGCCGGAGGGCGAGCACTTCGTCGGCCCGGGCGGCGAGGTCGCTGTCGGGACGGTCGGTGACCACCACCCGCGGGTCCTCGGCCTCCGCGGGACCCCGGGGCGGCACGACCACCTCGGCGCCCAGGGACCAGGCGGCCAGCGCGAGCACCAGGCGCTTCCAGTGCGGGGGGAGGTCCAGGACCACGAGGTCGCCCTCCTCGAGCCCGACCTCGTCGTGCAGGTGCCCGATCGCCTTGATCACCCAGTTCGCGAGCACGTGCCCGGACAGCTCGATGCGCGCGGCCTCGCCGTACCAGGCGAGGGCGGGGCGCGGGCCGCTGCGCTCGAGGGCCTCGAGCAGGGCGCGTCCGGAGGCGGCGGTGGTCGGGGTCATCGGCGGGGCTCCTCGGGGGCGGGGCGGTCGATCAGGACGGCGAGCGGGGGCAGCGGGGCGGCGAGGGACTCGGCGCCGAGCGCGGTGCGGATCCGTTCAGCGAGTCCTCCCGCCGCGATCCAGGATGCCGGATCATCGCCCGCGGGGACGACGTGCAGCGCTCCGGGCTCCCGCCGCACGGACGGGTGCGCGGCGTCGGCCGCCCCCTCGTCCCCACGGCGGGGGATCCGGGCCACGTGGAGCGCCCTCTCGATCCGCTCCTCGTCCGGCTCGGGCGACATCCGCGCGATCGGCTCCTGCTCCTCGGTGAGCCCGAGGGCGACCCACACCGACTCCAGGCTGGGCCGACGGAACCAGTCGTCCGCGCCGGTGCGGGACAGCTCCCGGGCGGGGACGTCGGACGCGTCGGCCCCGGCGACGCCACGCACCAGGGCGGCGGGCACTCCGCTCGCCTTGCCCTTGACGAGGTCCGCGGCGGCCGCGAGCTCATCGGCGAGGTTCCGCACGGTGACGGTGAGGGGGCGGCCGTCGGCGTCGGTCCCGCCGCGGAGGTCCTGCAGGGCGCTGATCCCGGCGGCGCCGAGCGCGATGTCGGTGACGCCCACCCGCCACACCCGGGAGGAGGTGTCCGTGAGCACCACCCCGAGGCGGAGCCCCAGCCGCGCGCGCAGGCCCTCGTGGAGTGCGCGCGCCTCCGCATCGGGATCCTCCGGCAGCAGCAGCGGGCCGTCGGGGGCGTTGGAGCCGTCGACGCCGGCGGCGGCCATCACCGGACCGGAGGGGATCTGCACCACCGAGGTGACCACGCGGGTGTGGCGACGGCGGGCGACGGTGCGGACGGCGGCCGCGCGGATCGCCTCGTCGCGCCGGGCGGGATCGATCCGCAGCCCGCGCGCCTTCGAGACGATCTTGGTCGAGACGCACAGCACGTCCCCCTCGCGGGGCGCGAGGGGCTCGAGGGCGGCGGCGAGGAGGGCGGCGAGGTTCTCGCCCTCTTGGACCTCTCCTACCCCGGTCACCGGGATCACCTTTACT
>NZ_JAZDCH010000002.1:0-168230 GCF_036311905.1 Brachybacterium sp. J153
GCGGGGGGGTTGGGGGGGAGGGGGGGGGGATGACATCGGCCTCCCCCCCCCCGCCCCCCCCCCCGATCCCGGTGACCGGGATCACGTCGACGGGACGGGGTGGCTGGGGCGGACGGGGGGAGTCGGACATGGGCCCTCCCGGGCTGTGATCCGGACCCGATGCGCTGCACGACGCGCCGGAGCCGCTTGACGGGGCATAACTACACGGGTGTACTTTAGGCGCGCAACAGGCGACCATGCAGTGGAAGGGGTGGCGGCGATGGACGAGGACCTCCTCGAACAGGGCGCGCGGGCCGAACTGTCCCTGCTCGATCTCGGGGGACAGGACGGCGACGAGGCCGGGCTGTCGTGGCAGGAGCGCGCGCTGTGCGCGCAGACGGATCCGGAGGCGTTCTTCCCCGAGAAGGGCGGCTCCACGCGAGAGGCGAAGAAGGTGTGCGTCTCCTGCGAGGTGCGGGCCGAGTGCCTCGAGTACGCGCTCGAGAACGACGAGCGTTTCGGGATCTGGGGCGGACTCTCGGAGCGCGAGCGGCGCAAGCTCAAGCGCCGGGCGGTCTGACCCCGTGACCTGGTGAGCGATCGACATGTCACCGCCGTCGTCCTGCTGAGCCGGGCGACGACCGAGCCCTCTCTCCGGGCGACGCTCGCCGGGGCGCAGGGACAGAGCAGGCCGGTGGACCGCCTGGTCGCGGTCGCTCCCCAGGATCTCCCGGAGGACTGCGTCGCGCTGCTGCGCGACGAGCGCTCCGCGGGTGGTCTCGACCATGTCCTGACCGTGCCCGCTGGGGCCGCGCGGACGGCCGCGCTGCGCGCCGTGCTGCGTCTGCTCGCCGAGCTCGACGAGACCGACGGCGCGCGCGAGGGATCCGTTGCCGCAGATCACGTGGATCACGCCGTGAGCTCCGCCCCCGAGGTGAGCTCCGGGGAGGCTCCGGCCTCGCGCGGGCGGCGGGCGAGCGACATCGACCCGGACGCCGTCGAGCGCGAGCGCACCCAGGAGCTCGCGGCCCTCGCCCAGGTGCCGGTGCGCCTGCGCGAGGACGGTCCGCGGACGGGACGCCGTGCCGGCCGCAGCGCCGAGGACGAGAGCTGGCTCTGGTGCGTCGTGGACGGCTCCACGCCGGGTCTCGACGCGCTCGAGGCCCAGCTGGAGCTGGTGGCGGAGTCGCCGACCACCGCCGTCGTCGGCACCAAGCGCGTCGCGCCCGCCGCCCCGTCGACGGGGGTCGACCCCGCCGCGGAGAACGCCGTGATCCGCACCGCTGAGGAGGCGGATGCGCTGGTCGACGTCGGGCTGACGCTCACCCATGGCGGCCGGATCATCACCGGGGTCGACGCCGGCGAGGTCGACCAGGGGCAGGCGGACTGGCGGCAGGACGTGCTCGCGGTCCCCCTCGCCGGAATGCTCGTGCGGGAGTCGACCCTGCGCGCCGTCGGCGTGCTCGACCCCGACCTGCCCGGTCCCTGGGCCGAGATCGACCTGTGCCGACGGGTGTGGCGCGGCGGCGATCGCGTCGCCGTGCGGTCCCGAGCACGCACTCTCCACCCGCTGCCCACGCGCCCGCGACTCGAACGGCTCCAGGAGCAGCGGAAGGGTCAGCTGCTGCTCCTGCTGAAGCACCGCTCGCTGGCCGCGGCGCTGCTCATGATCCTGCTCTCGCCGCTGTCCGCGCTGCTGCGCGCCGCGGGGGCGATCGCCGCCTCGGAACCGCGGCGGGCAGGGGCCGAGCTGCGCGCCTGGGCGGGCATGCTGCGTCGAGCGCCCCGGGTGCTCCAGCGCGGCCGACGGGATCGCCGTCTCGCGCGTGTCCCCGCCCGGCGCCTCGCCCCGCTGTACCTGCCCCGCGGCGAGGCCGCCCGCCGGCGGTTCGAGGACCTGGCGACCCGGCTGCTGGCCGATGACGACCGCCGACGGACCATCCGCCGCACCACCTGGGGTATCGCAGGCACGCACCACGGCCAGGACGACGCCGACTTCGGCCGGCACGCGGTGTGGACCGCCGTGATCGCCCTGCTCGCCACGGTGCTGGGCCTGGTCGCCCTGCGCGGGCTCTTCGGGCGCGGCGAGCTGAGCGGTCCGGCCCTGCGCTCCCTGCCCGACGATCTCGCGCTGCGCTGGCAGGTCGGCTGGTCGGACTGGATCCCCGGGGGTCTGGGGGAGCGCGGCCCCGCCGACCCGCTGCTCCGCCTGCTCGGGAGCATTCCCGTGCCCGGATCGTTCCTGGTCGAGGCGCTGATCCTCACCGCCCTCCCGCTGAGCGCCCTGCTGTCCTGGTGGGCGGCGGGGGCCATCACCCGGGCGGTCGGGGCCCGGCTCGCCCTCGTGGTGGCCTGGACGCTCGCGCCCTCGCTGCTGAGCGCCCTCACGACGGGGGCCTGGCCCCTGCTGCTGGTGCACCTGCTGCTGCCGCTGCTGGCGCTCCTGATCGGGCGCGCGATCGGTCTGCCCCACAAGGCCTCGCAGGCCAGCCCCGCCGCCGCGGCGGCCGGCGGGCTGGTGCTGCTCGTGATCGGTGCCGTGACTCCGGCGCTCGTGCTGCTCACCGCCCTCGCGCTGCTGCTGATCCTCCCGGCCGTTCCCGGTCGCCGTCGTCGACTCGCCCTGGTGCTCGTGCCCTCCCTCGCGCTGCACCTGCCCTACCTGCCCCAGTACCTCGGCCATCCGGGACTGCTGCTCTCCGTCGGCGGCATGCCGCTCGGCGGGGACCTGCCGCAGAGGGCCGAGCTGCTCGCCCTCTGGCCCGTCTCCCCGGGAGTCCAGGCGGTGCTGGCCCCGCTGGTCGGGGAGATGGCGGCGTTCTGGCTCCCGCTCGCGCTGCCGCTGGCCCCGATCGTCCTCGGCGCCCTCGCGGCGCCCTTCCTCGCCGGCCAGGCAGGGCGTGCGGGGCGTTTCGGGCTGCTCCTGGCGGCGACCGCCCTCGGCGCGGCGCTGCTCGCGCTGGAGCTCCCGGCGGGCCTCGGCGGCGAGCTGCTCGTGCCCTTCCCGCCCCATGCCCTGCTGAGCGCCGCGCTCCTGGCGCTGTGCGTCGGCGCCGCCGCCAGCTTCGACGCTCTCGCCCGGCGGGAGGAGAGGGAGTCCCGTGCGCGTCGTCCCGCCACCGTCGTGCTCGCCTCCCTCGTCGCCGCCTGCTGCGTGATCGCGGTCGCGGGATGGACCCTGCTGCTCCCCGGGCAGCTCCGCGTGGAGCGGACCGAGACCGGCGACGTGCCCGCGGCGGCGGCCGATCAGGGGCGCACCGAGGCGAGGTCCCGCGTGCTGAGCCTGTCGCAGGAGGACGACGGCTCGGTCACGGCCCACCTCGTGGTGCACGGCGGCGACTCCGCCGTGCAGCATGCCGCGATCCTCGACCAGCGCGACGTGGCCGCGGCCCGCGCCGGGGAGGTGGACGCGGATCCGGCGAGCACGGTCCTGCGCGACACCGTCGCGCTCATGCTCTCCTCCGGCGCCGATCCGGCGGAGGCCGACGCACTCCGCGAGGCGACCGCCTCGCTGGCCGTCGCCTACGTCGTGGTCGAGGGAGATCCCGTGGAGCAGCAGGACCTCATGGCCACCCTCGACGCCTCCTCGACCCTCGAGAAGGTCACCGAGGGGACCCGCGGCGGCATGTGGCGCGTGGTCGACTCGGCGCCGCGCGCGGTCGTCACCGGGTCCGAGGGGAACATCGCCCTCGCGAGCGAGGCGATCGACGTGAGCGGACGGGTCGAGCCCGCCGCGGAGGAGCGCACCGTCATCCTCTCCGAGCGGGCGGACTCCGGCTGGCGCGCGAGCATCGACGGCACCGCGCTCGAGCCGACCACGGTCGACGGCTGGGCCCAGGGCTTCGTGCTCCCGGCCGGTACCGGAGGCGAGATCTCGATCGAGCGCGCCCAGCCGCTGCTCCTCGCCGAACGCCTGCTCCTCGGAGCGGCCGTGCTGCTGACCGTCCTGATCGCCGTGCCCTGGCGCCCTCGCGCCCGTGCCGAGGAGATGTATGGCTGAGCCGACGCCCCGACCCGACCGTCCCGGGCGCCGCGGCCCCGCGCGCCCGTTGCTGGCCCTCGCCGCCCTGCTCCCGCTCGCGGCCGCCGTCGCGGCGGTCTCCACCGTCGACCCGACGGAGCAGACCCCGGTCACCCGCGCCGTCTCCACCGCGCAGCAGGGCGGCGAGACCCTCGCCTGCGCCGGCCCGCTCTCGCTCCCCGAGGCGCTCCTGGAGGGCGGCGGGGACGCCGAGCTGTCCGTCACCCCGCCCTCGACGACCGTCGGGCTGCGCACCGTCTCCCTCGAGCCCGACTCCTCGGTGCTCTTCGGGACCGTGAGCGCCTCGTCCACGCTCCAGGACGACCAGGGTCGGGTGCGCACCCCGTCGATCACCGCCTCCGACGCCGAGGGCACCGTGCTCTCCGACGCCTCCGCCGCGGAGGACCTGGGCGTCTCCGTCCAGACCCTGACGGACCTCGAGGCCGCCCCGAGCGTGCGCACCGAGACCTCCGAGGCGGGGCTCCCGGTCGCCGATGCGGTCCAGTCCACCTCCACGACCAGCGGCGACTACCGCTCCCTGATGATCTCCCGGTGCGGGGCGGCGCAGACCGACGCGGCCTTCCTCGGCGTCTCCACCGAGACCGGTGACAGCTCCGTGCTGGTGCTGCGCAATCCCACCACCCGCCCCGCGACCGCCTCGGTCCAGGTGTGGACGGCCGACGGTCCCGCCGCGATGGAGGGCCGCAGCCAGGTCGTCGTGGCACCCGGAGCCGAGGAGACGGTGCTGCTGGAGTCCGTGGCGGCCGGGGAGGCGGCTCTCGGTGTCGACGTCTCGGTGCTCGGCGCGCCCCTGCAGATGCACGTTCAGACCACCGAGCGGGACGGGCTCACTCCGGGCGGGGCCGAGATCCAGCAGCCCCTCCCCGCCGCCGACGAGCAGCAGATCATGACCGGCGTCGAGACCGCCGGGATCTCCCCCGTGCTGACCCTCGCCAATCCGAGCGGGGCGGACACCCGCGCGCGGGTGCGGGTGCTCGGGGCCGACGGACCCCTCGATGCCGCCGAGGTGCCCGAGGTCGAGCTGCCGGCCGGCGCCGTCGTCCAGGTGCCGCTGGAGGACCTCCCCACCGGGACCTGGAGCGTCGAGGTGAACGCCGAGGCACCCGTGCACGCCGCGACCCGCAGCTCCCAGGCGGGCGTGGACCTCGCCGGCGACACCGTCAGCAATCCCGTCGACTTCACGTTCGCCGTCGCCGCCCCCGCGATCGGCACGAGCGCCCTGCTCGCCCTCCCCGCCCAGGGCGCCGCGGGGGTGCTGTCCCTGACCGCGACGGAGGACACCGCCGTCACCCTCGTCCCGCTCTACGCCGATGGCACCGCGGGAGAGCCGGTCGAGGTCGAGGCCGCCGCCGGGACTGCCGTGGGCGTCACCGACGAGCCGCTGCGCCGCGGGGCCGAGAAGCCCGCGGCGGTGACCGTGGTCCCCGACGTCCCCGGGGTGCTGCACGCGAGCTGGACCCAGCGCGAGAACGACGGCACGGGCGGGGTGCTGCTGTCCTCGCTGCCCGTGCTGCCCGCCCGTCTCGGCGCGAACGAGGTCATGGTCCGCCTCGCGGACTGACCGGGGCGCGGCGAGCGCAGCGCGCGGTGCTCAGTCCTCCCAGGCGCCGGGGTCGACGTCCTCGGGGGCGATCCCGAGGAGGGATCCGACCTGCTCGCTGAGCACTTGGCGCACGAGGGCCTCGAGGTCCTCCTCCGAGGCGCAGCGGGTCTGGATCGGGCGTCGATAGAGGATCGCGCGCGGCGGATGCTCCCGGGTGGCGGGGAGGGCGCGGCCGAGGAGCACCGCGGCGTCCTCCCACGGTGCCGGATCCGTGGGCGGGACCTCCTCGACGAGCACCCGCAGGTGCGCGAGGCGGCGGGGGAAGCGCTCCGCGAGTGTGGCCCCGGACTCCGCGACGAGGTCGTCGAAGACCTCCCGACGGGTCCGGTATCCGGGCAGGTGAGGCGGGATGAGATCGAAGCGTCGGCCCCGCCCGTGACGGTCGCGGCGGCGCGACGCACGACGGGGACCGGGGGCGCCGGGACGGAGCGGCTCGACATCCATGGAGGGCACTCTAGTGCCCCGGGAGGGGACGGTTCCGGGCCGGGCGCGTCGGCCCGCGGGGTGCACCGGGCACTGCGTACACTGCTGGACGTGCCAGCTCGCGAATGCTCCCGGACCGCCTGCTCGAACCCGGCGGTCAGCTCCTTGACCTTCGTCTACGAGGATTCCACCGCTGTCCTGGGGCCGCTCTCCCGCACCAGTGAGCCGCACGCCTACGACCTCTGCCGCGACCATGCCGCGCGGATGACCGCCCCTCGCGGGTGGGAGCTGCTCCGCGTCGCGGGCGGGGAGGGCGTCAGCGATGACCTCGTCGCCCTCGCCGATGCGGTCCGCCGCACCGAGGCGCCGCTGCCCGCCGGGACGCGGGCCCCGTCGGCCCGGCCCGCCGCCGCACCGGCGAGCCACCGCGCCCCCGCCCCGGGCCGTGAGCCGGCCCGCCACCTCCATGTGGTGCGGGGCGGCGATGACTGAGGTGCAGCATCCCGCCGCGGACCTCTCCGCGATCGTGAAGGCCAACGACGTGCGCGGCGTCGCCGGCGAGCAGCTCACCGTCGAGGTCGCCCGGGCGCTCGGCGCGGCCTTCGCGGACTTCCTCTCGGGCGACTCGATGATCGTCGCCCATGACATGCGGGTCAGTTCTCCGGACCTGGCGCGCGCGGTGATCGAGGGCGCCGTGCGCCGCGGGGCGATCGTGGCCGATGCCGGACTCGCCTCGACCGATCAGCTGTACTGCGCCTCGGGGCTGCACCGCGCGGCGGGCCTGATGATCACCGCCTCCCACAACCCGCCCGCCGACAACGGCATGAAGCTGTGCCTGCCCGGCGCCCGCCCGATCAGCCGGGCGACGGGACTCGACACGATCCGGCGAGCGGCGGAGGCGTACCTCGAGGCCGGCGAGATCCCCGAGCACGGCGAGGGCCGGGCGGAGGACCTCTCGACCCTCGAGGACTACGCCCGCACCCTGCGCGGTCTGGTGCCGCTGACAGGACGCCGACCCCTACGGGTGGTGATCGACGCGGCCTCCGCCATGGCCGGTCACACGGCCCCCGCGGTCCTCGGGGACCTGCCCTCCCTCGAGATCGTGCCGCTGCACTTCACCCTCGACGGCACCTTCCCGCACCATCCCGCGGACCCGCTGGACCCCGCCAACCTCGAGGACCTGCGCCAGGCTGTGCGCCGCGAGGGCGCGGACCTGGGCCTCGCCTTCGACGGGGACGCGGACCGCTGCGTGGTCGTCGACGAGACCGGCACCCCCGTCCCGCCCTCGGCGATTACCGCCCTGATCGCGCAACGGGAGATCGCCCGCGCCCTCGCCGCGGGGGAGGAGCGACCGGTGGTCCTCGCGAACCTGGTCTCCTCCCGGCACGTCGCCGAGGCGGTGCGCGCCGCCGGCGGGGAGGTGCTCCGCTCCCCGGTCGGGCACTCCCTGATCAAGGCGCTCATGGCCGAGCATGGTGCCGTCTTCGGCGGCGAGCACTCGGCGCACTACTACTTCCGGGACTTCTTCTCCGCCGACTCCGGCATGCTCGCCGCCCTGCACGTGCTGGCGGCCCTCGAGGAGTTCGACGGCCCGGCCTCCGCGCTGGTCGCCGCGCACAGCCCCTATGCGGCCAGCGGCGAGATCAACGTCCGCCACGAGGACCCGGCCGCTGCCCGGGCCCGAGTCGAGCAGGAGCTCGGGGCGGATCCCGCGGTCGAGGCGGATCACCTCGACGGGCTCACGCTCACCCGATGGGACGACGGGGCGCCGGCGGAGGAGCGCTGGTGGCTCTCGCTGCGCTCCTCCAACACCGAGCCGCTGCTGCGGCTGAACGTCGAGGCCGCCACCCCCCAGACCCTCGAGCGGGTGCGGGACACGGTCCTCGGTCTGCTCGACCAGCATCCGGGGGACGCCCCCGACCAGGAGGCACCCATGGCGGACACGCCGCTCCCCGAGACCGCTCCCGCCGACGGGGCCGGGTTCGACACCGGGCACGACGCCGGGCACGCCGCCGCGCTGCCCGACGGGCCGAGCGGCGCGGACGTGCCCGGCTGGGTCCGCGCGCGCCTGCGCTGCCCCGACTGCGGGGGCGAGCTGCGGGACGTCGAGGCGGCGCTGCAGTGCGCGGACTGCCACCGGGTCCATGCGGTCGAGGGCGGGATCCCCGTGCTCATCGCGGGGCGTGTCGAGGCACCGAGCACCCGCTGAGGAGCGCTCTGCGCTGACGCGAATCGGGGACCCGAGGTTCCGAGGCCCCGCTGAGGAGGGCTCTGCGCCGACTCGGGCATCGCCCGTCAGCTGCTGAAGGGCACCGCCCGCACCTCCGCCGAGAGCTCCCGCTGGCGCTCCTGCGCGCGACGCAGGCGGATCTCGTCCCGGCGCGACCGCTCGGCCAGCACCGCGGCGAGGAACTCCTCGGGATCGGTGCCCGGCGGCGGCGCCGGGGCCACGTGCGGCAGGGTCCGTGAGAGCAGGTCCCGGGCGAGCTGCCGACGGGACTGCGGATGGATCGCTTCGGCGCGCGGCAGGAACGAGCGGATGTCCTGCAGCAGCGGGAGGGGCAGGCGACCGACATCCGCCCCGTCCGCCCAGTCGCGCAAGGCGCCGGGCACCTCGGGGCGGCGCGGCTCGAGGGCGCGCATGCGCTCCTGGATCACCATCGTCCCGGCGAGCAGATCGCCGATCCGGCGCCCCCGTCGATCGATGACCGCGCAGGTGAGAGCCAGCGCACCGGCCGTCGACCAGATCTCCAGCATCGCCATCAGCGCGCGCAGCAGGCTCTGGCGGACGTGCACGGGACCGCCGTCGAGGCGCACCACGCGGGTGCCCACGGCGATCCGGCCCACGGAGCGTCCTTGCAGCAGCAGCTCGCTGAGCACGGGGAGGCCCACGTACGCGCCGACGGAGACCAGCACCACGGCCGCGGCGATCAGTCCCTCGTCGAGGTCCTGCCGCACGGCGAGGACGGCGACCGCGACGAAGCCGGCGACGAGCAGTGCGAGGGTGATCGCTCCGTCGATCGCCCCCGACAGCATGCGCGCTGCGAAGGACGCCGGCCGCAGATCGAGCAGCACGGCGTCGCCGGTGATGAGCGCGTCGCGGTCCGTGCCGCTCACAGCGGCGGCCGCCCCGGAGGTTGCCATGCGCACCATCGTCGCAGAGGCCGCCACGGCCCAGGAGCATCGAGGGTCGGCTTCCGGCACCCTCGGGGGCGACTTTCGTCGGCGGCCCGTGGAAGGTGGCCCGCCCTACCCTGGGGCGGTGGACACCGACGCCTTCATCTCCGTGCACCGCCCGCAGTGGGATCGCCTGCGGGAGCTCACCCGTGCCCGCTCCCTCTCGGCCGCGGAGATCGAGGAGCTGCTCGCGCTGTACCAGGAGACCTCCACGCATCTGTCGACGGTCCGCTCCACCGCCCCCGATCCCGCGCTCATCTCGCGGCTCTCGCTGCTCGTGCACCGGGCGCGGCTGCGGATCACCGGGGCACGGGTGCCGCTGTGGCGGCATGCCCGGGAGTTCTTCTGGAACGACCTGCCCTCGGCGCTCTTCCAGTCGCGTTGGACCGTCGCGCTCGCGTCCGCGGTCTTCCTCGTCTCCGCGGTGATCGCGGGGGTCTTCTTCGGCACGGATGAGCAGGCGCGGGCCGCGGTCCTCCCGGAGGAGGCGCAGCGCGCCCTCGTCGAGCACGACTTCGTCGCCTACTACTTCCAGGGCGAGGCCTCGGGCTTCGCTGCGCAGGTGTGGACCAACAACGCCTGGATCGCGATGCAGGCGGTGGTGTTCGGCGTCACCGGCTTCTGGCCGATCGTGATGCTGCTGCAGAACGGCCTGAACGTGGGGCTCTCGGCGGGCGTGATGGGCGCCCACGGCGGTCTCGGCACGTTCTTCGTGTTCATCCTGCCGCATGGTCTGCTCGAGCTGACGGCCGTGATGGTCGGCGCCGGAGCCGGGCTGCGGACCTTCTGGGCCTGGGTGCGCCCGGGGCCGATGCCCCGCTCCTGGGCGCTGTCGCAGTCCGCCCGGGCCCTGATCACGATCGGCATCGGCCTCGTGCCGGTGCTGCTGGTCTCCGGGGTCGTCGAGGCCTTCGTGACGCCCTCGGACCTGCCGCCCGCCGTGCGGATCGGCATCGGCGCGGTGCTCTGGATCGCCTTCCTGGTGTTCATGCTCGGACGGGGACGCCAGGCCCACCGGTCCGGGATCACCGGGGACCTCTCCGAGGAGCTGGTGGGCGACCGTGTGCTGACCGCGGGCTGAGCCAGGAGCTGCCGGGATCCGGCCGGGATCCGGTCCCGGGAGCAGCGTCAGCGGCGGGCGGCGAGGATCTGCTCGCGCAGGATGTCTGCGTGGCCGGCGTGCTGGGCGAGCTCCCGCAGCACGTGCAGCAGGATCCAGGGCACGGGGAGCGGACCGCGGCGGTTGCCGGACCAGATCTCCTCGCCCGAGAGATCCGCGATCACGGCCTGGGAGGCCTGGTATGCGGCGCGGTGAGCGGCGCGGATCGAGGCGATCGTGTCTCCCGGGTCGAGGACGAAGGAGTCTTCCGCGTTCTCGGGGAGGCCGAGGGCGCGTCGCGGCGTGCCGGTGCGCGCCTCCTCGAACCAGACCCGCTCGACGAAGGTCGCGTGCTTGACCAGCCCCAGCAGCGTCGTCCGCGACGGAACCAGGCGGCGGCGGGCCTCCTCCTCGGTGAGGCCGTCGAGGCTCGCGCCGAGCAGGCTCCGGTGCTCGTCGAGGAAGTCGGCGAGCAGGGCGATGGGGGTCGCCGTGCCGGGAGAGGTGCTGTCGGGCGTGCTCATGGGCCCAGTCTGCCCGCTGCTCGCACTGCGTTAGAGCCGCCCGGCGGCCTTGAGCGCGAGATAGGTGTCGGCGAGGGCCTGCGGCGCGCGGTCGGGCGGAGCGTCGGCGACATGGGCGCCGACCCGCTCGAGAGCCTGGGCGAGGCCGTCGCGCTGGAGTCGGGCCTGCTCGGCGGCCGCCGCGCGATACACCGCCTCCGCGTCGCCGCGACCGGCGGCAAGGGACTCGAGAGCGGGATCAGAGATCGAGGCGATCACCAGGGGATGGTCGCGCGCGATCCGGGCCGCGACGGGCAGCAGCCCGGAGTGGACCGCCGACTCCTCGACCGGGGTCACGAGCACCACGAGCGACCCGCGGCGAGCCCTCTCGGCGATCGCGACCGCGGCGAGCTCCCAGTCCGTCTCCACCATCGCCGGATCCACCGCAGCGGTCGCGGTGACCATGTCGCTGAGAACCTGGCTGCGGGTCGATCCGAGGACCGACACATGGGGGATCCGGTCCAGGCACAGCAGGTCCACCCGGTCCCCGGCCTTACCGGCGAGCGCGGTCAGCAGCAGCGCCGCGTCAAAGGCGGCGTCCAGGCGCGGCGCGTCCCCGAGCCGCGCCGCGGAGGTGCGGGAGGTGTCCACCACGATCAGGACGTGCCGATCGCGCTCCGGGCGCCAGGTGCGCACCACCACGCTGCGCCGCCGCGCGGTCGCCCGCCAGTCGATCGAGCGCACGTCGTCGCCGTCGACGAAGTCCCGCAGGGAGTCGAACTCGGTGCCCTGGCCGCGCTGATGGATCGCGGCGAGACCCTCGATCTCCCGTAGACGGCGCACCCGCGAGGGGAGATGTCGACGGGCGCCGAAGGGATGCAGCGCGAGCAGCCGCCCGGGGGCGTCGACCGCGGCGGCGCGCCGGGCCAGGCCGAGCGGTCCGCGGGAGGCGATCACGAGCGCCCGCGAGGAGTGCTCCCCGCGGCGCGTCGGAGTGAACCTCTGCCGGATCGCGCGCCGCTCCCGGGCGGGGACGACGAGCGCGCTGCGCGGGGACTCGAGGCCCGCCGTCGGGTTCCAGGCGTCCCGCACCTCGAGCCGGGCCGCACGACCGCTCGGGTTCGTCAGCAGCAGCTGACCGGCAGCGTTCCCTCCGAGACGCACCTGCGCCGGGGCCTCTCGACGCACCAGGAGCGAGCGCGGCGAGGGCGCGATGAGCGCGTCGCCCAGCACCACCAGCGTCCACAGCACGAACAGCCCCACGACGGTCGTCCAGTGGGGCCACAGCACGATCACGGGCAGGCCGAGCAGCGCCGCGAGGGCGGCGCGCGGGGTCAGCGAGATCCTCATGGGCTCAGCGGTCCTCCAGACTCGGCGGGTCGCGCTCAGCGCGGCACCGGCACCGCGGCGAGGGTCGCGGCGAGCACGGACTCGACCTGCGTGCCCTCGAGCTCGGACTCGGTGGTCAGCCGCACGCGGTGGGAGAGGGTGGCCGGGGCCATGGTCTTCACGTCGTCGGGGGTCACGAAGTCCCGGCCGGTGAGATACGCCCAGGCCCGGGCGGTGCGGAGCAGGGCGATCGCGCCGCGCGGCGAGACGCCGAGCGCGAGGCTGGGGGAGCGACGGGTGGCCCGGCACACGTCGACGATGTACTGCACCACGGCGTCCTCGGCGACGACCCGCGCCACATCGGCCTGGGCGCGGTGCAGGGCGGGGACGTCCACGACCGGGCCGAGGCCCATCGCCGCGAGATCGGAGGTGTCGAAGCCGTCGGCGTGCCGACGCAGCACGTCGATCTCGACGTCCCGCTCGGGCAGCGGCATGACGGCCTTGAGCAGGAAGCGGTCCAGCTGCGCCTCGGGCAGGGTGTAGGTGCCGTCGAACTCGATCGGGTTCTGGGTCGCCACCACCAGGAACGGATCGGGCAGGGGCCGGGAGGCGCCGTCGATCGTCACCTGGCGCTCCTCCATCGCCTCGAGCAGCGCCGACTGGGTCTTCGGCGGGGTGCGGTTGATCTCGTCGGCCAGCAGCAGGTTGGTGAAGACGGGACCCTCGCGGAACACCAGGTCGCTCGTGGTGTTGTCGTACACCAGGGAGCCGGTGATGTCGCCGGGCATCATGTCCGGCGTGAACTGGACGCGGCGCATACGCACGTCGAGCGCGGCCGCGAGGGATCGCACGAGCAGGGTCTTGGCGACGCCCGGCACACCCTCGAGCAGCACGTGGCCGCGGCAGAGCAGCGCCACGACGAGGCTCGTCACCGCGGCGTCCTGCCCGACGACCCCCTTGTGGATCTCGGTCGAGAGGCTCTGCAGGGCGGTGCGGGCGTCCTCCTCGACGGGCGGGCCCGACGGGGCGGGGGAGGAGCTGGGCTCGGTCATCGGTCGATCTCCTTCTCGAGACGGTCGAGATCCCGGGCGAGACGCACGAGCGCGTCGTCGCCGGTCACAGGGGTGGGGCCGAGCAGCGTGCGCAGCTGTTCGGGGGACAGGTCGGTGTGCGGGCCGACGGCGGCCAGCAGATGGTCGAGGGTCGAGGTGCGGCGCAGCCCCAGCCGGTCGGCGAGGCGGGTCGCGGTCGCGGCGCGCAGGGAGCGGGCGGCGGCGTCGGGGGCGCCGGCCCGCTGCAGCAGCCGGGCTCGGCCCAGCACGAGCTCCTGGGCGCGCACGGTGACGGGCATCGGCTCGACCACGACCGGTCCGAGCCGGTGGGACAGCGCGAGCAGGGCGAGCACGGCGGCGAGCAGGACCCACAGCAGGAGGGGCCCGGCCCAGGACGGGATGTGGGCGAGCAGGGTGCCCTCGGTCGCGGCCATCGGGTCGTTGGGGGAGGGGACGTACCAGCTCAGCGTGCCCTCGGCGCCGAGGGTGTTGAGGACCAGCGCCGAGTTGTCGGCCCGCCCCACGCCCGCGTTGGTGAGCAGATCGGCGCTGCCGAGCACGACGAGGCCGTCGTCCTCGGCGACGAGCGCCCAGTTGTCGACGGGGAAGCAGGTCCGGGCACCCGTGCCCTCGACGGTGCGGTAGAGGTACGCGGGCCCGCGCAGCGAGTCGTTTTCCTGCGGGATCTCGAGCATCCGCGCGCCGCCGGCGAGATCGCCGCAGCCCGCCCCGGGCTCGAGGAGCGCCTCGTCCCCGTGCATGCCCACGGGGTAGATGGCGGTGTCGAGCCAGGACAGGGCCTCACCGTCGGGGGCGACCAGCACCAGCGTGCCCCCGCCGTCCGAGCGGGCCTCGCCGAGCAGCGCGAGCTGCTCCCCGGACAGTGCGTTCGGCTCCGTGACCAGCACGGTCCCGCCGCCGCGGAGGGCGTCGGCCGCGGCGGACGTGTGCCGATCCACGGTCACCTCGACACCGAGATCCCCGAGCACCTGCACCACGGCCTTCGACCCGCCGGCGGTGGGGGCGTCGGGCTCGAGAGGACCGTCCCGGTAGAGACCGCGGGCGACGCTCGCGAGCACCGCGGCGAGCACCGCGATCACCACGAGCACGGTCATCCACGGCCGACGACGTGCCCCGTCCGTGGGCGAGTCAGCGGACGGCGCGGTCCCGGCGCGCAGCAGGACGGATTCCCCGCTCATGACACGCTCCCGTGTCCGGCCCCGGCGGCCTCGGCGGCGCGGCTGAGGTCGGGCGAGGCCTCGGCGATGTACTCGGCCAGGCGCAGCAGGTCCTCGGCCTGCTTGGGGGAGGCGGTGCGCTGGGAGTAGGCGGCGGTGTCGAAGGCGGCCGCCGCGCGATCGAGGCGTCCCTGCAGGTCGGGGAAGGAGACCGCGGCATCGCGGGCCGCCTCGTGCGCGGTCATCCCCGCGGCGACGTCGAGCAGGGTGCGCTCCTCGAGATCCCGTACCAGCGCGCGCAGCGCGAGGACGGTGCCGTCGTCGGTGCGGCCGGCGTCGACCGCCCGGCGGGAGGCGGCGCGCAGCTCCTCGGCGCAGAGGACCGGCTCGGCATCGAGCTCGACGTCCACGGCGAGGGCGTGGCCGCGGCGCAGCAGACCCGTGCGCCGGAGCACCAGGACCGTGGCCACGACCAGCGCGATCACGATCAGGATGGCGAGTCCGGCCTGCAGCGGCGAGGAGCCGTCGACCCCGTCGAGTATCCCCGCGAGCCAATCCTCGAGGGTCTGCAGCAGCCAGGCGACGAAGCCCGGCGAGTCGTCGTACTCGCCTTTGGAGAGTTCCTCGAGGGTGCGCCGGCGCGCCTCCTCGGGATCCACGGGCACGCCGCCGGCGAGGATCACCGGTCGCCTCCGGCGTCCCAGGCCTCGCGGGAGCTGCGGGTGAGCTCGACGTCCCAGGCCTCCTGCCGCATCCGGGCGTCGGCGTAGAGGGCGGCGATCGCCGCCGACTGGAACGGGGCGACCAGCACCGTGGCCACATAGCTGCCGAGCATCGTCAGGATGGTCAGCACCGCGATGCCGAGCACGAGCGCGGTGCCGTTGCTCGCGAACAGGATCGCGATGTAGGCGACGAAGCCGACGGTCCCGAGGACGCTGGAGATGATCTGCACCGCGAGGGACACGATGAGCACGAGGAGGAGGGAGATCCCCAGGATCCGCCACAGGTTCCGGCCCCGGGTCAGGGCGAAGGCCCGCGCGACCGAGCCGCCGATCCCCGTCCCCTCCACGACGAGCGCGGGGACGGCCAGGACGGTGCGCGCCCAGATCCAGATCAGCCCGAGGAGGCCGACGAGGACGCCCAGGAGCACGGCCCCCACGGTGAGCAGGTTCGCCTCGCCCATCAGGATCGCCGGCAGGATGCCGAGTCCGAGCGGGACCGCGAAGACGATCAGCCCGAGCAGCCCGACGAGCAGGGAGATCATGATGGCGGGCAGAGCGTTGCGACGCATGGAGGCCGTGAGAGCGGCGCGGTCCGGGCCGTCGCCCCGCGCCTCACCGATCGCAAGCTCGGTGAGCGCGACCGTCACGAGCGAGGCGGCGACCACGCTCACCACGAAGGTGAGGACATAGCTCGCGATGGTGAGGACCAGGTCCCCCGCGGAGCCCGCACCGATCGGGGTCGTGGCGGTGGGGTCCTCGAAGGCGGCCTGCATCTCGCCGATGAAGGGGATCAGTCCCGCGCCAGTGGCGAGGGTGATCAGCGCGTAGGAGATGCCGTGGACGATCGCGGCGAGGCTCAGCGCGGTGCGCGCGCGCAGGCGGTAGATCCGCACCGCGGCGCCGAGGATCTCGCCGAGGCCGAGGGGGCGGAGCGGGAAGAGCGGCAGGGACACGGTGAGCTCCCGCTGCGGTCCGCGCGCCGGCGTCCCGGGTGCGGGCGTCGGCACCTCCGGAGGCGGCGAGCCCTCCGCGTCGGCGGCTCCCGGTGCGGTCCATCCGGTGGTCATGGGTCCTCCTCGAACGATCCGTCGATGTCTGCTGCCCCGCACAACCTACGGAACCGAGGGCCCTTCTCCGACCCGACCATCGTCGATCGGTCGGCGTCTTCGGGAGGCGTTCGACGCCCCCGGCCCACGCCGCTCCCCGGACCCGGGCCCGGCCGGTGGCACAATGTCCGACATGACGACGCCTTCACGGATCCTCGTGGTCGACGACGATCAGGCGATCGCCGAGATGGTCGGGATCGTCCTGCGCGGCAAGGGCTACGAGGTCGCCACCGCGCCCGACGGCGCCTCGGCGCTCGAGACCTTCCCGCGCCTGCGCCCAGACCTCGTGCTGCTGGACCTCATGCTCCCGGGCATGGACGGCATCGAGGTCTGTCGGCGGCTGCGCCGCGACTCCGGCGTGCCCATCATCATGCTCACCGCGCGCACCGACACCGCCGACGTGGTCGAGGGGCTCGAGGCCGGAGCCGACGACTACCTCACCAAGCCCTTCGAGCCGGAGGAGCTGGTCGCGCGGATCAAGGCCCGCGTGCGCCGCGCGGAGCCGCCCAGCACCGAGCAGCTGACGATCGGCGATCTCGCCATCGACGTCGACGGCCACGAGGTGCGCCGGGACGGCGAGCTGATCCCGCTGACCCCGCTCGAGTTCGACCTGCTCACGCAGCTGGCCCGCAAACCCTGGCAGGTCTTCACCCGTGACGTGCTGCTGCGCGACGTGTGGGGCTACCGCCACAGCGCCGACACCCGCCTCGTCAATGTGCACGTCCAGCGCCTGCGCTCGAAGATCGAGCACGATCCCGAGAACCCGCGGATCGTGGTGACCGTCCGCGGGGTCGGCTACCGCGCGGGCACCGCCTGAGCGGCGGTGAGCAGGTGACCGGGGCGGGGAGCCCCGTGCCCTCGGCCGCGGCCCGCCTCGGGCGCGCCCTCGACCCGCGTCACTGGCAGCTCGCGCTGCGGGTCGTGGTGGTCACGACGCTGCTCTCGATCCTCGCGATGCTCGCCGTGGGCGCCTACCTGTCCTCCGTGATCGCCGACGGTCTGTACGAGCAGCGCCGCGATCGGGTGCTCGAGGAGACGCTCGAGGTGCGCACGGACCTCACCGACACCCTCACCGGCCTCGCCGGGGCCACGAGCACCCAGCAGCAGGACGCCTCGAACGCCTTCGTGCAGTCGGCCGGTGGGCCGGGAGGCGGGGATCGGCGCGAGGTCGCCCTCGTGCCCGTGGAGACCTCCGGGGTCGTGTTCCCGGTCGCCTCCTCGGACAGCAGCCTCTTCCAGGAGGTCGACGACGAGTTCGCGGCCGCCGTCGCCCAGCAGCCGGACGAGGTGCTGTGGCGCTCGATCGGCCGGGAGGACGAGCAGGGCCGCACCGTCCCCGCACTCCTCGTCGGCACGCGGGTGGTCGTGCCGGGAGTCGGCTCCTACGACCTCTACCTCGTCTTCTCCATGCAGGAGGAGCAGGAGACCCTCGCCTTCGTGCAGTCGGTGATCCTCGGCGGGGGTGGCGTGCTGCTGACCCTCGTGGTGGGCATCGCGATCGTCGTCGCGCGCCTCGTGACGATCCCGCTGCGCCGCGCCGCCGTCGCCGCCGAGCGGATCGCGGGCGGCGACCTCCGCTCCCGGGTGGAGGTCTCCGGCGGGGACGAGCTGGCCCGGGTGGGCGTCTCCTTCAACGGCATGGCCGCGACCCTCGAGCAGAAGGTCGAGGACCTCACCGAGCTGTCCCGGGTCCAGCACCGCTTCGTCGCCGACGTCTCGCACGAGCTGCGCACCCCCCTGACCACCATCCGCATGGCCACCTCCGTACTGCATGCCGATCGGGAGCATCTGCCCGAGGACCTCCGCCGACCCGTCGAGCTGCTCTCGGCCCAGGTCGAGCGCTTCGAGGTGCTGCTCGCCGATCTCCTGGAGATCAGCCGCTTCGACGCGGGCGCCGCCCAGCTCGAGGCCTCCCGGGAGGACCTCGACGATCTCGTGCTGCGCGCCGTCGAGGACGTGCGCCATCTCGCGGGAGCACGCGGCTGCCTGCTGGACGTGCGCCTCGCCGGGCACGGGATGCACGCCGTGGTGGAGGCGCGGAGGATCGACCGGATCCTGCGCAACCTGCTGACCAATGCCATCGAGCACGGCGCGGGGAGCCCGGTGCTGGTGCAGACCGCCGGGAGCGAGGACGCCGTGGCCGTGGTGGTCCAGGACTACGGGCACGGGATCTCGCCCGAGGCGGCCCGAAGGGTCTTCGATCGGTTCTGGCGCGCGGATCCCTCCCGCGCCCGCACCCTGGGCGGCACCGGACTCGGCCTCTCGATCTCGGTCGAGGACGCCCGGCTGCACTCCGGGTGGCTCCAGGCCTGGGGCCAGGAGGGGGCTGGAGCGGTGTTCCGCCTGACCCTGCCCCGCCGCCCCGGCATCACCCTCGCCCGGTCCCCGCTGCCCCTGCAGCGTTCCTTCGACCGGGCCGACGCCGGAACCTACTCGATCACGCCGACGGGGGAGATCCGCATCGATCCCGCCCAACTGCCCGCCCTGGGCGAGCTGTCCCCGACCGAAGAAGGAGGCCCTCGATGATCCCGGACCGTCGCGACCTCCTGCGCGCCGCAGGGGTGCTCGGAGTGCTCGGCCTCGGCGCGGCCTGCGCCCGCATCCCCACGTCCTCGCCGATCGACTCGCGGCCGCTCGAGGTCCAGGAGCGGCCCGGCGCGCCGTACGTCCAGGCCCTGCCGCCGCCGGAGGACGCCACCCCCGAGGAGGTGGTGTCCGGCTTCGTGCAGGCCGGCGTCGGCTCCGAGGACGACTTCGCGGTCGCCCGCAAGTACCTCACGCCGGAGCTGGCCCCGGTGTGGGATCCGAGCGCCGCCGTGACCGTCTACTCCGGCAGCCAGGAGATCGAGGTCGAAACCCTCTCCGAGACCCGACTGGTGCTGCATCTGCAGACCCTCTCGGTCGTCGACCAGCGCGGGGTGCGCAGCCACCTGGCGAGCCCCCTCGCACGCGAGATCGAGATCGGGGTGGAGCTGATCGAGGGGCAGTGGCGCATCAGCGACGTCCCCGACGGGATCCACCTCTCGGAGGCGGCCTTCGAGACGCTGTACAGCCCCACCCGCCTCTACTTCGTCGACCCGCGGTCCGCCCACCTGGTCCCCGATCACCGCTGGTTCGCCGCACAGCGGGGTCCGGCAGCGATCCTCGAGGGACTGCGGCAGGGACCGGTCGAGATGCTCCGCCCCGCGGTCCGCAGCGAGATCCCCGACTCCGCGGAGATCGCTCTCGCCGAGATCACCACCTCGCCCGACGGCACCCTCCAGGTGGTGGTGCCGGCCCCGATCACCGCCCTGCCCACCGCGCGCCGCGCCCTCGCGCTCGCCCAGATGGAGGCGTCGCTGCGCTCCATGCCGGCGCTCGCCGAGGTGCAGCTGCTGCTCGCCGGCCGTGCCGTGAACGACGACGAGGAGGCGCGGATCGAGCGGGCCCTGCCCGGCCATCGGCCCATCGCCGCCGGCCCCCGCGGCGTCGTCGCCCTCGGCGAGGTGGAAGCGGGAACGGACCCGGTCCAGCTGGTCCCCGGTCTCGCCGGCCGCACCGTCAGCTCGCCGGTCATCGCGCCCGACGGGATCCTCGTCGCGGCGCTGGACACCGCCGGTTCGACCGTCCTGGTGGCGTCGACCGACGGTTCGGTGCCCGTGCGCGACGCCGCGGCCGGCGGCAGCTTCGTGCCCCCGCGGCTCGACGACGCGGGCTACGCCTGGACGTCGACGCGCACGAACGCCGGGGCACTGCTGGCCCTCTCCGTGCCGGACGCCCGGGGGGATGCCCGCATCGACGCCCCCTGGCTCGCCGGGCGCGAAGTGCGCGCCCTGGACCTCGCCGCCGACGCCACCCGACTGCTGGTGCTGTCCGCCGACGCCGGGGGCGCCCGGGTCGACCTCTGCGCGGTGGTGCGCGGTGAGGACGGGGCGCCCTCCTCCCTCACGGAGCCGGTCCAGCTGCGCACCTTCCTCGAGGACGTCACCCAGGCCAGCTGGTACGACGAGATCGCGATGATCCTCCTGGGCACGGACCCGAGCACCGGGGAGCAGCGGGCCCTGGTCGTGGACTTCGCGACGGGGAGGGACCCGCTGCCCTCCCCGCGACCCGGCACCGACCGCCTGGCCGGCACCGTGATCGCCGAGGCGATCTGGGCGGGCACCGACGCCGGGCAGCTGCTGCGCAGCGACGGCCAGACCTGGAGCGAGATCCCCCTCGAAGCGAGGGACCCGTCCTTCTACTGACCCGGGGCGGATCGTTCCTCCCCAGGGCGCCGTCATCCACCGCCGCGCCCGATCCCCGACGCCGCGGCGCAGGGTGCGGTGGGATCGGCACATGCGCACCGCCGATCCCCCTGTCCCCGGCCCCTCCGAGCGTGAGCAGCGCGGGGTCCTCGCCGCGGCGGGGGAGTGGGTCCGGGAGGTGCTCGCCCAGACCTGCGGTCTCGTCGCCCCGCGCGACTGTCCCTGCGGGACCGAGGGTGCATGGCTCTGCGCCGCGTGCCGCGCCCTGCTCAGCGCCCCGCCGGTGCGGGTCGATGCCACCTGCGACGCGCTCCAGCAGCTGCATGCTGCGCGGGTGCGGGACGAGGGGCCGGAGGCTCCCGCGGGGGTGGACCACGTGCCGCTGCTGCCCGTCTGGGCCCTCGGCGAGTACGGCGGGGACCTCCAGCGGATCGTCCTCGCCTGGAAGAACGGCGGCCGGCTGCACCTCGGCCCCGACCTCGCGCAGGGGCTCGCCCCGGCGGTCACCGCTATCACCGGGGCCGCGGGACTCCCCGACGACGGGCAGGGGCCGGACCTGGTCCCCGTCCCCTCCCGGCTCGCCGCCCGGCTGCGCCGCGGCGAGGACCACACCGCCGAGCTGGTCCGCGGGCTGGCGGCGCGGGGCCTGGGCCGTCCCCTGCTGCTGCGCGCGAGCCCGACGAACACCCAGGAGGGACTGGGATCCCGGGGTCGGCGCCGCCGCGGGATGCTCCTCGACGAGCGGGCCGCCCGTCACGCCGCCCGGCGGGGCGCCCCCGTGGTGATCGTCGACGACGTGGTCACCACCGGGTCCACGCTGCGCGCCCTGCACGGAGCACTCACCGCGGCGGGGCTGGAGGTGCTCGGGGCCGCGGTGGTGGCCTCCGCGCGGATCCCGGCTCCCGTCGGCCTCCCCGGCGGACGGAATCCGGCTTCGCGGGACCGTTGATCAGCGAACACCCCGGAAGACGTGGCATGCTTATGCGACCCGTCACACACGGACGATCCCCCTCTCGCCAGGAGGTGCGCACCCCAGCCGAAGAGCCACTGCGGCCGGGCTCCGAGCGGCCGCCCCTGATTGGAGGAGAGAACCTCATGGAGATCAATGTCGTCGGACGCCACATGGACGTCCCGGATCGTTTCCGCCGTCACCTCGCCGAGAAGCTCGACAAGGTCACCCAGCTCGCCCCTGCGGCGCTGCGGGTCGACGTCGAGATCTCGCAGGAGAAGAACCCCAGGCAGACCGAGCTCAGCGATCGCGTCGAGCTCACCGTGCACGACAACGGCGCCGTCGTCCGCTCGGAGGCCCGGGCGGACGATCTCTACGGCGCCCTGGACATCGCCTACGGGAAGCTGCTCGAGCGCCTCCGCCGCGCCCGCGACCGTCGCAAGGACCGCCACCGCGGCCGCGACAAGGCCCATCAGGGCGCCGGCGCGTCCGTCCGCACCATGCCCGCGGACCAGGAGCTGCCCGAGACCCTGCATCCGGCGAGCGCTGTCGCCCCCGCCCCGGAGGACGCCCCGGAGGCGGAGAACCCGCCCGCCGAGGGCGTGGACCTCGCCGAGGCCGGCAGTCCCGTGCTGATCCGCACCAAGAAGCACCCCGCCACGCCCATGAGCGTCGAGGACGCCCTCTACCGCATGGAGCTCGTGGGCCACGACTTCTTCTTCTTCATCGACGCCGAGTCCGGCCGGCACAAGGTGGTCTACCGCCGCCGCGGCTTCAACTACGGCGTGATCGAGCTCGACGGGGACCTCCAGCCCGCCGGCTGAGCCCCGCCGACGTCCGGCCGGGAGGAGCGTCTCCGCCCTCCCGGCCGGCTCATGTCCGGACCTCTGAAGGACCCATGACCCGCACCCTCACCTGGACCGCCGCCCGCCGCATCGCCCTGCGCTCCCAGGGGATCGGCCCGGCCCGTCGGCACGAGGAGCCCACGGCCGCCACGAGCCGCCGCGCCCTGCGGCGCACCCTCGAGCACACCCACCTGCTGCAGATCGACTCCGTGAGCGTCTTCGCCCGCGCGCACCACCTCCCGGTCTACACCCGGTCGGGTGCCTGGGATCCGGCGGTGCTGGATCGCGCCTCCCGGCCCGGCCGCGGACGGCTGGTCCATGAGGCCCTCGCCCACGAGGCGGTCTACACCACCGAGGAGGTCCACGCCCTGCTGGACTTCCGCCGCCGGGCCGTGGCGCAGCGCGACTGGGGGAACGTGCGCGGGGCGGCCGAGGCCTCCCCGCGCCTGCTGCCCCGCATCATCGCCGCCCTCGAGGAACTCGGTCCCTCGAGCGCCGCGGCCATCTCCCGCCATCTCGGCGACACCGAGCGCGGCGAGGGCTGGGGATGGAGGCGCACCTCGAGCCAGTGGGTGGTCGAGTACCTCTTCCGCGCGGGCTGCCTGGACTGCGTGGGGCGCAGTGCGCAGTTCGAGCGGCTGTACGTCGCCGTCGACGACGCGGCCGAGCGTCTCGCCGAGCTCGCCGCCGGCGGCACCTCGCTGACCGGGACGGTCCCCTCCGACGTGGCAGCGGACGCATCGACGGATCCGGGCGACCTCGGCGCCCGGCACGAGTCGGAGGTCCGAGAGCTCGTCGCGCGGGCGGCCCGCGCGCTCGGGATCGCCGAGATCAGCTCGCTCGCCGACTACTTCCGCCTGCGCACCGCCCAGGTGCGCCCCGCCGTCGAGGAGCTCCTCGCCGGCGGCGTGCTCGAGGAGGTCGTGGTCCGGCACCCGGCGGGGGACCGCACCCTGCTGCTGCACCGTGACGCCCCGGGGGCGTCGCCGCTGAGCGTCTCCGCGCTCGTGAGCCCCTTCGACCCGATCGTCTTCCACCGCCCCCGTCTGGCGCATCTGTTCGACGTCGACTACCGGATCGGGATCTACACCCCCGCCGCGAAGCGCACCACCGGCTACTACGCGCTGCCCTTCCTGCACCACGACCTCTTCCCGGCCCGGGTCGACCTGCGCGCCGCCCGGGACCGGGGCGTGCTCGAGGTGCGCGGGGCCTTCCGCGAACCGTTGCCCCATGTGCCCGCCGCGCGTCGGCCCGACGAGGAGGGGATGCTCGACGCCCTCGCCGCGGAGCTGCGCCACGCCGCACGCTGGCAGGGGCTCGACACGCTCGAGGTCGCCGTCGGTCCGGGGACCGGCTCGCTCTCCTCACCGCTGCGGGAGCGCCTCGCCGACGCCCGGGCGTCGTGACGATCGCCCCACCGCGTCACCCGCTCCGAGGGGGACGCTTACGATGGGTCAGCACCATCGCGCCCGGACGGGCGCCGATCAACGGATACGGGAGCACGAGTGGCACACCTCTTCGACAGGATCCTGCGCGCCGGTGAGGGCCGCGAGGTCCGCCGGCTCGAGTCCATCGCGCGGAAGGTCGAGCAGGCCGGCGAGGTCTTCTCCGAGCTGACGGACGAGGAGCTGCGCGCGGAGAGCGACCACTTCAAGGAGCGGCTCGAGGACGGAGAGACCCTCGACGACATCATGGTCGAGGCGTTCGCCGCCGTGCGCGAGGCGGCCGACCGCACTCTCGGCCAGCGCCCCTACGACGTGCAGGTCATGGGTGGTGCCGCGCTGCACCGCGGCCGCATCGCCGAGATGAAGACCGGTGAGGGCAAGACCCTCGTCGCGACCCTCCCCGCCTATCTCAACGCGCTCGCCGGCAAGGGCGTGCACGTGGTGACCGTCAACGACTACCTCGCCGGGTACCAGAGCGACCTGATGGGCCGAGTCTTCCGCGCCCTCGGCCTGACCACCGGCGTAATCACCTCGGGGATGACCCCCGCGCAGCGCCGCGAGCAGTACGCCGCGGACATCACCTACGGCACGAACAACGAGTTCGGCTTCGACTACCTGCGCGACAACATGACCCTCTCCCCGGCGGACCGGGTCCAGCGCGGCCACTTCTTCGCGATCGTCGACGAGGTCGACTCGATCCTCATCGACGAGGCCCGCACCCCGCTGATCATCTCCGGCCCTGCGGGCGGGGACGCCAACAAGTGGTACGCCGAGTTCGCGAAGGTTGTGAAGCTGCTGCGCCGCGACCGCGACTACGAGGTCGACGAGAAGAAGCGCACCGTCGGCGTCCTCGAGAGCGGCATCGACAAGGTCGAGGACCACCTCGGCATCGAGAACCTCTACGAGTCCCTCAACACGCCGCTGATCGGCTTCCTGAACAACGCCATCAAGGCGAAGGAGCTGTTCAAGCGCGACAAGGACTACGTGATCCTCAACGGCGAGGTGCTCATCGTCGACGAGCACACCGGCCGCATCCTCGCCGGTCGCCGCTACAACGAGGGCATGCACCAGGCCATCGAGGCGAAGGAGGGGGTGAAGATCAAGGCCGAGAACCAGACCCTCGCCACGATCACCCTCCAGAACTACTTCAAGCTCTACGACAAGCTCTCGGGCATGACCGGCACCGCGGAGACCGAGGCCGCCGAGTTCATGAACACCTACAAGCTCGGCGTGGTCCCGATCCCGACGCATCGCCCGATGCAGCGCAAGGACGAGCCCGATCGCATCTACCGCACGGAGAAGGCCAAGTTCGACGCGGTGGTCGAGGACATAGTCACCCGGCACGACCGCGGGCAGCCGGTGCTCGTGGGCACCACCAGCGTCGAGAAGTCCGAGTACCTCTCGAAGCTGCTGACCGCGCAGGGCGTGACGCACGAGGTGCTCAACGCCAAGAACCATGCGGGCGAGGCCGCGATCGTCGCGATGGCGGGTGCGAAGGGCGCCGTCACGGTCGCCACCAACATGGCCGGCCGCGGCACCGACATCATGCTCGGCGGCAACATCGAGTTCATGGCCCATGCGGATCTCGCGGCGCGCGGGCTGGACGCCGAGGAGGACCCGGAGGGGTACGAGGAGGCGTGGGACGAGGCCCTCGAGGCGGCGAAGGAGCAGGTCTCCGAGCAGCACGACGAGGTCGTCGAGCTCGGCGGCCTGTACGTGCTGGGCACCGAGCGCCATGAGTCGCGACGCATCGACAACCAGCTGCGCGGTCGCTCCGGCCGACAGGGTGATCCGGGCGAGTCCCGGTTCTACCTGTCGCTGCAGGACGACCTGATGCGGCTGTTCAACGCGGGCGCGGCCGAGTCGCTCCTGGCGCGCGGCGGCGTCGACGAATCCATCCCGCTCACCGGTCGGATGGTCTCGGGCGCGATCCAGCGCGCGCAGAACTCGATCGAGTCCCGCAACGCGGAGATCCGCAAGAACGTCCTGAAGTACGACGACGTCCTCACCAAGCAGCGCAAGAAGCTGTACGAGGAGCGGTCGCGGATCCTCGAGGGCGAGGAGCTCGAGGAGCACATCCAGCGTTTCATCGACGAGGTCATCGGCGGCACCGTCGCGGAGCACACCAAGGGCGTGAACCCCGAGGACGTCGATCTCGAGGAGCTGTGGGGCGCCCTGCGTCCGGCGTTCCCCGTCTCGATCACCGCGGACGAGCTGATCGAGGAGGTCGGCGGCAAGGAGAACCTCGGCGCCGACGTCCTGCGCGAGGAGATCCTGGCGGATGCCCGCGTCGCCTACGAGCGACGCCGCGAGGAGCTCGGCGACGAGGGTCTCGCGCAGCTGCAGCGGCGCGTGCTGCTCTCGGTGATGGACCGTCGCTGGCGCGAGCACCTCTACGAGATGGACTACCTCAAGGAGGGCATCGGCCTGCGCGCCATGGCCCAGCGCGATCCGCTCATCGAGTACGAGCGCGAAGGCCATCTGATGTTCAACGACATGATCGCGGGCATCAAGGAAGATGTGGTCGGCTACGTCTACAACCTCGAGGTGAAGGTCGAGAAGACCGAGCAGGTGGTGCCGAAGGCGGTCAGCGACCTGCTGCGTGCGACCCAGGGCGCGGTCAAGGCGGCGGGCGCCGCCGCGGCCGGCGCGGGAGCAGGTGCCGCGGCGGCGGCCACGACGACGGGCTCGTCGGAGGCATCGGACTCCGCGGACGGCGAGTCCGGGACGGCCGACACGGACTCCGACGCCGAGGGCGCCGCCACGTCGACGGACGAGGAGACCGCGGGCGCGGACGAGACCGCCGCGGACGCGGACGCCGCCGACGACAACGACTCCAGCGAGGAGGCGGCCGACGCGAGCCCCTCGGGTTCCGTGCGGATCGTCGCGAAGGGGCTGGATGACGGCCCGTCCGCCGGTCAGCTGCGCTACAGCTCCGCGGAGGGCAGCGGGGTGCAGGACTCCGGCACGCTCACCCGTGCTCAGCGTCGCCAGCGCGAGCGGCAGCAGCGCCAGGACACCACCGCGGAGAGCGCCGCCCGCACCACCCCCTCGGACAAGCCGGAGGGCGCGCCCAGCCAGTCCGGGGCGAACCGGGCGCAGCGACGCCGCGCGAGCAAGCGCCGCCGGGGCTGACCCGGGCCCGACACGCCGACCCGCGAGTGAGGAGGGCCGGTCCACCATCTGGTGGACCGGCCCTCCTGCCGTGATGAGGCGGTGCGGAGCTCTCACCGAGCGGCAGCTGCTCGGCCTCCGCGCCGCGAGGTCACCCGATCTCGAGCACCGTGACCCGCCATCCGGAGTGCCGCAGTTCCCAGCGCATGGCGAGGAAGCGGCTGCGCTCCGGCTCGCGGACCACGCAGCTCGCCTCGACGGTCCGTTCGTTGACGATGCAGGTACGCACCCCGGTCACCTGCACCCGCTGCACCGGGGCATATCCGGTGGTCGCGCGCAGTCGCCGGGTCAGGGCGGCACGGCGGGCGAGCATCGAGGTGACCTCGGGGGTGACGATGCGGGACAGCGCGTTCTCGGGCCGCATATCGCGCACGATCTCGATGGCGTGGCGCGCGACCGCCTCGACCATGCGCTGGACCTGCCCGGGATCGTCCGTGCGCTGGGGCCCGGACTGCTCCCCGGTGTGTGCCGGTCGGTGGTCGATGCTGGTCATCGCTGCTCCTGGGAGGCGAGGGAGGTGGGCACGATCAGTTCCTGCCCGGGGCGGATGAGCTCGGGATCGTCGCCGATCCTGTCGCGGTTGAGGTCGTACAGCAGGGGCCAGGCGGCGGCCACGTCCTGCGTGCTGTCAGGGCCCGGGCCGAGGAGGTCATCGGTGAGACTCCACAGCGTGTCCCCGGGTGCCACGGTGATCGTGCGCGCGGGGGGCGCCGAGGATCCGGGCGAGCTCGGTGGCGGAGGGGAGATCGGGGTCGGCTCAGGGACGGCGGTGTCCTGCGCGGACTCGGGCGGTGCCGTCTCCCATCCCAGGGGCGGCAGGTCCTCGGCCTCCGTCGCGTCCTCCGGGGCCGAGGAGGGCTGTGGCCGCTCGGCCGGATCGCCGGACGGGGACTCCGTCGGAGCCTCGGCCGGAGCGGCGGGCCGCAGCTCCGCGGCGACCGCGATCGGGCGTGGGGCCTCCTCGGGATCGGTCGACGGGGAGGCGGCGAGCGCCGGGCCGAGCACGAGACCGGTGGCGGTGGTCGCGAGCGCGGCCCCGAGCGTGATCCGGCGGGCGATGCGCGGGGCGATCACCCGCAGGGCGGCGAGAAGGGTGCGGCCCGTGCGGCTGGCGGGGCCGGCGATCAGGATCAGGCCGGCGAGCGACCAGATCACCGCGAGGTACAGGCAGAGGAGTGCACCGAGCGCTGCGGTCCCGGCCAGGAGCATTCCCTGCAGCGCGGCGGCGGGGTCGCCCGAGCGCGCGCTCGGCAGGAGGGCCGACGCCGCGGCCGTCATCCCCGCGGTCGCGAGGGCGGCGAGGACGGCCCCGCACAGCAGACCCCCGGGCTGTGTTCTGACGCTCTCGGCGCCGTCGTCGTACTGCTGCTCCATCGGATCCCCCTGACCCCTCGTGACACCCGGCCTGCCGACCGTGTCGTTTGATGCAGTTTGGTGTTGATCGATCTGTTTCCTGGGAACCTAGTGTGGATTGGGACACGGCGCAATGGTCCTTTAGTGCCATGTGGACGACGGCGGCCCCGCGCCACGGCCGCGGGAGCGGGGATCTACAGTGGCGGACATGGCTGACGACCCGCACCTGGACCGGCTCCTCGATGACCTCTCGGGGCGCCTCGCGCATCAGGAGCGGGAGGAGATGCTGGCGGTCTCCGAGGATCTGGCCCGCGCAGAGCGGGCGCAGCTGACCCTCGCGGATCGTCTGCGGGCATCCCTCGATCGCCCCGTGGTCCTCCAGCTGAGCGAGAGCCTGCGCCTCTCCGGTCGGGTCGAGGAGGTCTCGTCCTCCTGGATGACGCTTCGGGAGGATGGTGCCGGACGGGCCTCGCTGGTGCCCCTGACCGCGATCGTGCTCCTCGAGGGGCTGAGCGCCCGGGCGCGTCCGCTCGAGGAGTCGGCGCTCGCGCCGCGGGGACTGGGGGCGATGCTGCGGGGCATGGCGAGAGATCGCGCCACGGTCCGGGTGGAGACCAGGTCGGGTGGGATCACGGGGCGGATCGCCGATGTCGGGGCCGAGCTGATCGACGTCGTGTCGCTCCCGACGGGGGAGCGATCCTCGGTCCCGGGCTCCTCACGCCTCAGTGTGGTGCTCTCGTCGATCCTGGCGGTGCGTCCCCGCTGAGCAGGGAGCGGTCCGGAGGGATCAGACCTCTCCGCGGATCGAGGGGTGCTCGGCGGCCCGCTCCTCCTCGAGGATCTGGGCGGTAGCGGCGTAGCTGCGCTCGATGTAGGACTCGATCTCCGTGACCTCGACCCGCCACTGGCCGCGGCCGCCGACCTTGATCGCTCGCAGCTCGCCGGAACGGACCAGGGCGTAGGCCTGCGAGGCGGAGATGGACAGCATCTCGGCCACGTCGGACAACGGGATGAAGCGGGGCGCCACCACTGCTCCTTCCGACTCCTGCCGGCTCACGGGATGCTCCGGCGACTGCTGCTTTGACTGCGTCACGGATAGTCTCACAGCTTTCCGAGCATTCCGTGGGGGCGCTGTGGACAACCGGTCCGACCCCGTGCGGCGCCGAGGTCATGGTGCTCCGGCCCTCGGGTTGTCCACAATCCTCGCCCCGTCGGCCTCCCGTCCGCTCGTGCTCCCGTACTCTCCCGAGGGACCCGGCCATCAGGGCCGGGCGAGGGCAGGAGGATGCCGTGGGGGCGACCGCACCGGTGATGAGGCTGCGCAGGCCGAGATGGAGGGATCCGCGTCTGATCGTGGGCATCGTGCTGGTGGTGGCCAGCGTGCTCATGGGAGCCCTGCTGGTCTCGCGGCTCTCCGAGACCACCCCCGTGCTGATCGCCAAGGGGCCGATCGCCCCGGGCGATCCGCTGGACGCCGAGACCCTCACGACGGTCGAGCTGCGGCTCGGGGACCAGCAGGAGCTCTATGTCGGCAGCCTCGATGCCGTCCCGGACGGAGCGGTAGCGGGCCGAGCCGTGCAGGCCGGGGAGATGCTGCCGGTGTCGGCGGTCGGCCAGCCGGAGGACGTCGCTCTCCGTCCCGTGGTGATCCCCGTCGACGCCTCGGTCGCGGAGTCGGTGGTGCCCGGTGCGACCGTCGAGCTGTGGCACACGAGCCCGGCGCCGCAGGACGGCGGCAGCGGTGAGGCGCGCCTGCTCGTGGAGGAGGCGATCGTCCGCCGAGTCGACGAGGGCAGCTCGCTGGGCATGCGATCAATGTCGGTCGAGGTGCTCGTGCCGCAGGAGAGCGTCGCCGAGGTGCTCCAGGTGCTCGCGGAGGAGGAGCGTCTCGACGTCATCGGTGTCCCCGGGGCGTACGGGGTGACCCCATGATCGACGTGGTGCTCTGCGCCTCGGGCAGCGACGAGGTCCGCATCGTGCACGACCTCGCCGTCGACCGGGGCCGCACCGCGCGCGTCGTGCGGCGCTGCGCCGATCTCGCCGAGACGCTCGCCGTGGTCTCCGCGGGGATCGGCGACGTCGTCCTCCTGGACGTGTCGGTGAGAGGGCTGGGGCGCGAGCCGCTCGCGACCCTTCTGCGGGACGCCGCCGTGGTGGGCCTGTGGGACGAGCGCGCGGGGGAGCAGACCTCGCTGGGGCTGCGGCACGTCGTGCCCGCCTCCGCCCCGATCGAGGAGATCCTCGCGGCCCTCGTCGCCGCGACGGACTCCGGGGACGAGGCGACGGACTGGGTGCAGGAGGCGAGCGACGCCGCGATGGGCGCCGGCTCCGACGGCCGCCTGGTCGTGGTGTGGGGACCGGGGGGTGCCCCGGGACGGACGACGGTCGCGGTCAACCTCGCCGCCGAGGCGGCGGCCGGCGGCCACGAGACGACCCTGGTGGACGCCGACACCTACGGGCCATCCCTCAGCCAGGTCCTCGGGGTGCTGGACGAGGCGCCGGGCCTGGTCGCCGCCTGCCGCGCGCATGATCGGGACACCCTCGACGAGGAGACCCTGGGGTCCCTCCTGCCCCTGGTCCAGCCGGGCCTGCGCCTGCTCAGTGGGATCGGGGTGCCCGCACGCTGGGCCGAGGTCCGCAGCAGCTCGCTCGACGGAGTGTGGCAGGCGCTCGCGCGGCGTGGCGAGCTGGTCATCGCCGACGTCGGCGCGGTCCTCGAGGAGGACGAGGAGCTGAGCTATGACACCGCCGCCCCGCAGCGCAATGCCGCGACGCTCAGCGCCGTCGCCGCCGCGGATGCCGTGATCGCCGTGACCTCAGCGGATCCGGTGAGCATCACCCGGCTGCTGCGGGACCATGCCCGCCTGGAGGAGCTCGGGGCGGGAGAACTGCACCTGGTGGTCAACCGGGTCGGACCCCCGATCTCCGGCGACCAGGTGCGCGAGCTGCTGCGCGGCCGGCTCGAGCCGGCCTCCCTCCACCTCCTGCCCGATGACCCGGTCGCCTGCCGCACCGCGATCTGGGACGGTGCGCTGCTCGCCGAGTCCGCGCCGCGCTCGCCGCTGCGGCGGGCGCTGCGCGAGCTGGCGCTCTCCCCGGCGCTGCTGGGCTCCGCGCTCGCGCCGGTCGAGCCCGCCCGGTGAGACCGGATCGGAGCCGGGCGGGTGAGAGGATGGACTGCATGAGGATCTACCTGCCGCTGACCCCAGCGGACCGTCCCGTGCTCGAGCGCAGCGGCAGCGACGTCGAGCTCGTCGCGGGCCGCGCCGCCTGGGCCGTCACCGCAGAGGTCCGGGCCTCCTTTCCCCAGGAGGACGAGGAGGATCTCGAGTACGAGGCGCTCCAGGAGGCGACCCACGTCGCTCTCGGCGAGGTCGCGGCTGCGTCGAGAGCTCTCGTGATCGCGCTGGACGTCCCCGAGCGCGACCTGGCGCCCGCCGAGGACGGCGGCGCCTACGGGGTCGCTGCCTCGCGGGAGACCAGCGGCAGGATCGCGAGCTTCCATGTCACCGAGCTGAGCGCCGCCGCGGCAGAGGCCGACGACACCGACCCCGCCCTGCTGTGGTTCGACGCCGCCGAGGGCCCGCGTGCGCTCGAGTACCTCGCCGGCGGCACCCCGGACTGATCGCGATCGTCCCGGGTGCCGCCCCCGAGCAGCTCGCTGATCAGCTCGCGGCGGACTGCTCCCGATAGGTCGTCGCGGAGCGCTCCTCGGCGCGCAGCACCTTCGAGACGTAGGGCTGGGCGGCCTTCTCGAGCCGAGCCCCGATCAGCGGCACCTTCGCCGTGAGATCGCCGTCGATCTCGACCGTGCAGGATCCCTCACCGGCCGGCGCGAGACGTGCCGTGCCCTGCATCCCCGCGGGAAGCCCCACGACGTCGAACTGCATCGTGCCGGAGCGGGACCCATCGGCCGCGGGGGCGGACCAGCGCTGGGTCTCGCGCACCGTCAGCGAGGAGCCGACGAAACGCTTGGCGATGTCCGGCACCCGATCCGTCGGCAGGTGCAGATCGGTCGTGACGGTGAACTCGCCGGCGGGATCGCCGGACACCACGGCGCTCGCCGCGTCGGCCCCGAGGGTGCGGCGCCGGATCTCGGCGTAGTCGCTGTCGGCGTACATCGCGGCCGCCTCGCGGGCGGACAGCGGCAGGTTCATCGTCTCGCGGAGCTTCATCAGGATCCTCTCGTCGGGTCGTCGGACCCAGACTAGGCCAGCACCGGGACGTCTCCTGAGTCCGGTCCGCATCGGGTGGCGCCTATCCTGGGGGCATGCCGAGCCTGTCCAAGTTCCTCGCCGATGATCGTGAGCTCTCCGAGAAGGAGGCGGACTGGCTCCAGCACCTCGTCGGGGACTGGAACCTCCTGTCCGACCTGCTGCGCGCCGATCTGGTGCTCTGGATCCGCTCCGCGGACGGCCCCCGGGCCGTCGCCCACTGCCGCCCCGCGACCGGGGCCACGGTGTACTACGAGGATCCCGTCGGGACGGTGCTCGACGAGGACTCCGACTCCGAGGTGCGGGCGCTCTTCGCCGGGGCGGAGCCCAGCTGGGAGGCGATCGGGATCGAGCGGGAGGGCCGCGAGGCCCGCGGCCTGCTGGTCCGGGTCCGGAAGGCGGGACGGACCCTCGGCGTGCTCGCCACCGAGAGTCCCGCGGCCGACGGCGAGCCCTCGCAGAGCGAGCGGCGCCAGCAGCAGCTCGGTCGTCGCATCCTGCAGATGCTCGAGGCCGGGGCGTTCCCGATCGAGGGGGCGCCGATCCCGCCCCGCCGCGGCGCTCCGCGCGTCGGCGACGGCGTGGTCGAGGTCGACGCCGCCGGGATCGTGCAGTGGACCAGCCCGAACGCCCAGTCCGCCTTCCACCGCTTCGGGATCGAGGGATCCATCGTCGGTTCGACCCTCGCCGAGCACTCGACCGAGGTGCTGCAGTCCCGCTCGCCGGTGGACGAGTCCCTGCCGCTCGTGCTCATGGGGCGCGCCGCCTGGCGCTCCGACATGCAGGCCCGCGGGGGGACGCTCTCCCTGCGAGCGGTCCCGCTCACCGAGGACGGGCGGCGCACCGGCGCCATCATCCTGGTGCGCGACGTGACCGAGCTGCGGCGCCGGGAGCGGGAGCTGATCACCAAGGACGCCACGATCCGCGAGGTCCACCACCGGGTGAAGAACAACCTGCAGACCGTGGCGGCCCTGCTGCGGATGCAGTCGCGGCGGATGAAGACGGACGAGGCCCGGGAGGCGCTCACCGAGGCCATGCGCCGTGTCTCCACGATCGCCCTGGTGCACGAGTCGCTCCTGCAGGGGTCCGAGGAGGCCGTCCACTTCGACGAGGTCATCGATCGCTGCCTGCGCCTCGCGGTGGATGCGGCGAGCGCCTCCGTGCACCGGGCAGGGACCCCGCAGCTCGCCGAGTCCCAGGTCGAGGTGCGCACGGAGAAGATCGGCCGGGTGGGGACGATCCGCGCCGAGGAGGCGACACCGCTCGCGCTGGTCGTCACGGAACTGGCCACGAATGCCGTGGAGCACGGGCTGTCGGAGAGCGGTGGCACCCTCACCATCCGCAGCGAGCGCACCGGCTCGCACCTGGTCATCGCCATCGAGGACGACGGGAACGGAATGGGATCAGCGAAGCCGACGGGCCTCGGCACGAACATCGCCCTGACCCTCGTGCAGGGCCAGCTCGGCGGCACGCTCACCTGGGGGAGCCGGGACGGCGGGGGGACCAGCGCGGTCGTCGACGTCTACCTCGACCCGATCCAGGTCTGAGGGACGGATCCGCCGCGGGCCGGGCCGGGCCCGCCACGGCGGGCCCGCGGCCTCGGCCTCGGGGGAGGGGCGTCCGTGGGACGCCCGGAAAGGTCAGCTGGCGCGACGGGCGCGCGCGTTGCGGCGCTTGAGGGAGCGACGCTCATCCTCCGAGAGGCCGCCCCAGACGCCCGAGTCCTGACCGGTCTCGAGGGCGAACTTCAGGCATGCGGTCATGACGTCGCACTTCTGGCACACCGCCTTCGCCTCCTGGATCTGGGTGATCGCGGGGCCGGTGTTCCCGATCGGGAAGAACAGCTCGGGATCATGCTTGAGGCACTCGGCACGGTGGCGCCAGTCCATCGTCACTCTCTCTTTCCAGGACGTCGCGGCGCGGCGGGTTCGCTCGCGCTGCGACGAGGGTTCGCTCCCTGACGGGGCGGTTTCGGATCTGCGGCTCGTCTCCGGCGCAGGCACCGGTTCGAGCCGTCCTCCATTCTCTGGCCAGGTCCGGGCGGGCTACAAGGGTCTTCCCGCGCGACCTGGGTGGCACTTCCCACACGGTTGTCCGACACGGCGCGGAACCCGTGAGACGGGGCACGGAGGCTTGCGCGGGGGCCCCGGGGATGCTGTGCGCGCGGGCCCCGGAGAAGCATCCCGAGGCGGCGGCTACAGTGCGTCCATGCCCTCCAGCGCCTCCTCCTCCGGCTCCCGCCCCGCCGACCGTTCGGACGAGGTGGACCCGGATCCCCGCCTGCGCCCGACGGCCACGGTGCTGCTCCTCGTCGAGGCGGTGATGCTGCTCGCCGCCGGGTCGTACTTCCTCGTGCTGGCCACTTCCGGCGTCGGCGACCCGCGGTTCGGGCTGGGTCTCGGCGCCTTCCTCGTCCTCTTCGCGGTGCTGGTCGCGCTCGCGGCCCGGTCCCTGCGGGCGCGGGGCCGCTTCGGGCTCGGCTACGGGGTGACCTGGCAGCTATTCCAGGCCCTCGTGGCCGCGAGCATGCTGCGCTCGGGGATGGTGTGGCAGGGGGCTCTCGCGCTGCTCCTGGCCATCGCGACCTTCGTGCTGCTGCTGAACCTGGTGCGCTCCACCCCGCTCCCACGGCAGGACGGCTGAGGCGGCGCACTTTCCGCCCAGCACGTCCTGCCGGACTCCTCCGCCGTGAGGCCCCGCGCCTCAGTCGCCGGCGGCGAGAGCCGCGGCGGGGGCGGTGCGCGCGGCGGCCCTGCCCGGGAGAACGGAGGCGAGGGCCCCGGCGGCAAGGGCCAGGACCAGCACGATCACCAGGCGGTCCCACGGGATGGTGATCGAGACGGGATAGGTCGATCCGAGGATCGCGATGATCCCGAGCACGCCGTACAGGCTGCCGATCACCAGGCCCAGCAGGGCGCCGACCGCCGCGAGCAGCACGCCCTCCCAACCGAGCATCGCCCGCATCTGGCGCCGCGTGGTGCCGAGCGCTCGGAGCAGCGCGTTCTCCCCGGTCCTCTCGACGACGCCGAGGCTGAGCGTGTTGGTCACCCCGACGAGTGCGACGAGGACGGCGACGGCGAGCAGGGCCACGGTGATGCCGAGCAGCACGTCGAGGATCTGGCCGTAGGCCTCGCGCTCGGCCCCGCCGACCACGCTGCTCGCGCCCGTGAAGCCCTCCCCGGCCGAGACCTCCTCGACCGCGGCGACCAGCTCGTGGATGTCGACGCCCTCCCTCCCGGCGCTGCCGGGATCGGCGAAGTCCGCGAGCACCACCGGCTGCGCCTCGTCCCCGACCAGGAGCTCGAGGGTGCCCGGGGTGACGAGGGACATCTGCAGGTTCGCATCGACCTGGACCCGCAGCTCGCGGGATGCCCCGTCGGCGCCCTGGAGCGTGAGGACCTGTCCGTCGTGCAGTCCGAACCGCTCGGCGCGCTCCTGGCCGAGCAGGACTGTCCCGTCGGTCAGCTCTCCGGCCATCGCGGGCCGGTGGGACAGCTCGCGGACCGTCTCGGGGGTCGCACCGACGAGGGTCATCGGCTCGTCGGCGCCGACCTGCACATCGCCCCGCGCGGTGGCGTCGGCCGCGTCGATACCGGGGATCGCGGCGATCTGCGCGGCGGCGTCCTCCGGCATCTCGTCGGCGCTGAGAACCAGGTCGATCGGTCGTCGCGAGTCGAGCTCCGCCGTCAGGGTCGCCTCGGCGGTCCGCGCTCCGACGGTCATCATCGTCATCAGCGTGGTGCCGATGAGCAGGGCGGCGATCGTGGCCGCGCTCCGACGCGGGTTCCGGGCGACGTTCGCCCCCGCGATCCGCGCCGGGAGGCCGCCGAGCCGGCCGGCGGTGCGTGCGGCGAGGTCGGCGAGCGGCCTGGTGAGGGTCACGAGTCCCAGCATCACACCGGTGAAACTCATGACGCCGCCGACGATCGCGGCGAGGAGCCCGGGCCCGGCGATCCCGCGGACGGCCAGGACGGTGCCCCCGGCGAGGGCGGCGACGCCGAGGACCACACCGGCGAGGCCGACCGCCTCCCGGATCCCCAGGCGTCGTGCCGTGGCGGGCGGGGCAGGTCGCAGCGCCTGCAGGGGCGCGACCCGGGTCGCCTGGCGCATCGGGGCGAGGCTCGCGAGGACCGTGATCGCGATGCCCGCGACCACGGGCAGCAGCACCGACCACAGGGTCACCGGCACCGCGACGAGACCCGGGAGCAGGCCTAGGGCGGCGGCGCCCGCGAGAGCGGCCTGGACCAGCAGGTGGCCGGCCAGCATTCCCAGCACGGCGCCGAGAAGGCCGACGAGCAGCGATTCGCGCAGTACGACGCCGCGGACCTGGCGGCGGGTCGCGCCGAGGGTGCGCAGCAGGGCGAGGGAGCGGGTGCGCTGGGCGAGGGTGACGGCGAAGGTGTTCGCGATGACGACGGCGCTGGTGACGAGGGCGATGATCACGAACACGGCGAGCAGCAGCCCGAGCACGGCGAAGCCCTTCAGCAGAGCGTCGGCGGCTTCCTCCTCGGCGGCCTCGACGCTGCGCACGGTGAGGCCGGGCGCGGCCGAGTCCGTGGCGCGGGCGGCGATCTCGGCGGTGTCGGCTCCGTCGGGGACTGAGGCGAGCCAGGTCGGGGTGAGGGTGCCCGCCGTCGGTCCGAGGACAGCCACGGCGTTGACGTCCTGGATCATCAGGCGGGGCGTCCCCCCGAAGAGCGCGCCCGGGGGATCGGCGGCGATCCCGACCACCTCGAGGGTGGTGGCGGGAGCGGCCCCGTCTCCCGCGTCCGGGGCGACGGGGGTCGCGAGCTCGATCCGGTCGCCGACGCCGACCTCGAGGGTCTCGGCGGCGGTGCGGCCGAGCACGATCTGGCCGGCGGAGCTCGCCGTCGTCCCCTCCTCGAGGGTCGCGCCGGGCGGGAGCATCACCGTTTCGAGATACGCGCCGGTGCTCGTCGAGCTCGCCTCGAGGTAGGTCATCGGGACCGGCCACACCGACTCGGCGCCCTCGACCTCGGGGGCGGGCAGGGGCTCCGTGGCGGCCCAGTCCTCCTCGGCGAGCTCCCGCGTGATCTCGAGGTCGGCACCGGCGTACATCTGCGAGGCCTGGGAGCGCAGGGTGTCCTGCATCAGAGCCCCGGCGAGCAGCATCACGGCGACGAAGGCGCAGGACAGGGCGATGGTTACGACGGCCGCGAGGTGTCGTCGCAGCGGGGTCAGCCGCACGGACGGGCGGGCCATCAGCGCTCGCCCCGCTCGGGGCGGGAAGACTCGGCGGTGAGGGCTCCCCGCAGGTCCTCGTCGGACGCGATCCGGCCGTCGGCGAGGGTGAGGATCCGGTCGGCACGCTCGGCCGCGTCCCGCTCGTGGGTGACCATCACGACGGTCTGCCCGAACTCGTCCACCGACAGGCGCAGGAAGTCGAGCACCTCCTCGGTGGTGCGGGAGTCGAGATTGCCGGTGGGCTCGTCGGCGAAAACGACGGCGGGGGAGGTGACCAGGGCGCGGGAGATCGCGACGCGCTGGATCTGGCCGCCGGAGAGCTGAGAGGGGAGATGGTCCAGGCGGTCCGCGATGCCGAAGGCGGTGGTGAGCGTGTCCAGCCAGGACCGGTCCACGCGGGCGCCGGCGAGCTCGAGGGGCAGCAGAATGTTCTGCTCGGCGGTCAGCATCGGCAGCAGGTTGAAGGACTGGAAGACGAAGCCGATCCGCTCGCGGCGGAGGCGGGTCAGAGCGTCGTCCCGCAGCGCGGTGATCTCGGTGCCGTCGAGCTCGATCGAGCCGGAGGTGGCCTCGTCGAGCCCCGCGAGGAGGTGCAGCAGCGTCGACTTGCCGGACCCGGAGGGGCCCATGATCGCGGTGAACGCGCCGCGGGCGATGTCGACGTCCACGCCGTCCAGAGCGCGAACGGTCGCACCGCCCGAGCCGTAGGTGCGGGTGAGGCCGCGGGCGCGGAGGGCGACGGCATCGGCTCCGGGACCGGACGGGGCGGAGGGCGGGGGAGCGGCCTGGGCGGCGGCGGTCATCGGGAGTCCTTCGGGCAGGGGCCGGGGGTCGTCTGCCATGCTCCGCGGCCGACGGCCCCGTCGGCGTCCGCCCCTGGTCGCGCTCTCCGGCCCCGTGACGTGCCCAGGGATGACGGGCCGTCATACCGGGGGATGACGCGATCCGCGCCGGACCAGCTCAGCTGTCGCCGGGGCTGACGAGTCCGGTCTCGAAGGCGATGATCACGGCCTGCACCCGGTCACGGGCGCCGAGCTTGGCGAGTACCCGCCCGACATGCGTCTTGACGGTCGCCTCGGCGACGAACAGCTCGGCACCGATCTCCTGGTTCGAGCGTCCGCGCCCCATGAGCGTCAGCACCTCGCGCTCCCGGTCGGTGAGCTGGTCCAGGGCGGAGTCGTCCTGCACGGCGGGCTCGGGGATGGAGACGACGCGCTCGAGGAGGCGGCGGGTGGCCGACGGGGCGATCACCGCATCGCCCCGGTGCACGGTGCGGATCGCGCCGAGGAGGTCCTCGGGCTGCGCGTCCTTGAGCAGGAACCCGCTGGCTCCGGCGCGGATCGCGGCGACCACGTACTCGTCGAGGTCGAAGGTGGTCAGGACGATGATCTTCGGGGCGCGGTCCGCGGGGAGCCGCTCGAGCAGCGTCGCGGTCGCCTCGATGCCGTCCATGCGCGGCATGCGCACGTCCATCAGCACCACGTCGACGGCGCGGGCGGTCAGCGTCTGCACGGCCTCCGCGCCGTCGGCGGCCTGCACCACGACCTCCATGTCGTCCTGCGAGTCGATGACCATCGCGAAGCCCGTGCGCACGAGCGGCTGGTCATCGACGAGGGCGATGCGGAGGGGACGGGAGTCGGGCTCGGTCATCGGGTCTCTCCTGGGGGTGACGCAGAGGTTGGGCGGGTGGGAGCAGCAGAGTGGGGTCGGGCGGGAGCGACAGAGTGGGGGCGGGCGGGAGCTGTCGAGCGGGGCGGGATGGGTCCCTCGGGGCCCGCCAGCGGCACCGTCGCCCGGACGCGGAAGCCGCGGGAGGGGAGCGGTCCCGCCTGCAGCGTCCCGCCGAGCACCGCCATCCGTTCGCGCATCCCGGTCAGCCCGTGGCCGAGGCCGTCGGAGGCGGGATCGGTGCCCCGGCCGTCGTCGACCACCTCGAGCGTGAGGCTCTGGGCGGTGCGCGCGAGCCGGACGGCGGCCGAGGCCCCGGCCCCGGCGTGCTTGAGCACGTTCGTCAGCGACTCCTGGACGATCCGGAAGACCGAGACGCCGACTGCCTGCGGCAGACCCTCGAGGGACCCCTCGATCTCGAGATCGACCTCGAGGCCAGCCCCGCGCACCCGCTCCAGCAGATCCGGCAGCTGGGCCGGCCCCGGCTGGGGCCCGAAACTCGTCTCGTCCTCCTGGCGCAGCACGCCCAGCAGGGAGCGCATGTCGGCGAGGGCGGAGCGCCCAGTCGCGCCGATCGTCGCGAGCACTTCAACGGCCTTCTCCGGCTTTTGGGCCGCGACGAAGCGGCCCCCGTCGGCCTGCGCGATGATCACGGACAGGGAGTGGGCGACCACGTCGTGCATCTCGCGGGCGATGCGGGCGCGCTCGTCGGCGACGGCGAGCGCCGTGCGCTGCTCCCGCTCGCGCACCGCCTGCTCGGCCCGCTCCCGGGTGAGCGCGAGCTGGCGCACGCGGGCGCGCTGCAGGTTCGCGAGCGCCCAGATCGCGACGATGGTGATGGTGCCGACGACGATCAGCACGACGAAGGTCAACGCCGCCGGCCCGATGCCGCCGGACGGATCGAGCAGGGAGACCACCGCCCAGGCACTCGCCTGGACGAACACCCCCAGCATCCCGGCGACGACGCCCACCACGTGCACCGTGCCGGTGCCGTAGGCGACGGCGCAGAACAGGGCGTAGAAGGTCATCGCGTCACCGAGGACCACCGGCATGCCGACGAGCACGTGCAGGAGCGCCAGGGAGCCGATCACGAGCACGCCCGCGAGGGGGCGGATGCGGCAGACCGCGCCGGCGAGCACCATCGGTACGGAGAACAGCACCCACCAGCCGAAGCTCCCGGTCCACAGCCCGAACACCAGCATCACGAGCGTGACCGCGCCGAAACCTACGAGGTCCACCGTGCCGGGATTCTCGAGGACCCAGCGGAAGGGATCGCGCCAGCCCGCGCGAGCGCGCGGGGACACCGGACCCGGCGACGACGGGGGCGTCGGGGGCGCGGTGGGGGCGGGCATGCCGGTCATCCTCCCGAGGGTACGGGCGGGTAGGGAGCGGGGCGTCAGACCGCGGTCGGACGTTCGGTCGCCGCGGAGGCGAGCCCGGTCACAGCAGCCGGCTCGGCCCCTCGAGCAGCTCGGGGCCGTCGTTGCCAACCTTACCCACCGCCGGATCGACCTCTCGCACGGAGAGGGTCGCGTCATCGAGCAGGTGGGAGTCGTCGAGGACCCACTCCTGGACCGCGCCACGGTCGTCCATCCCAGGGTCGAGCCAGGCGTCGATCTCCTCGCGGCGCAGCATCACCGGGGTGCGGTCGTGGATCTCCGCGAGCTCTCCCGTGGCCTCCCGGGTGATGATCGTGGCCGAGAGCAGGAAGGCGCCATCCTCGCTCGCCGGCGGTCCCTCGTGCCCGCCGGGTCCCTTCCACCAGGAGACCAGGGCTGCCATGTACAGCGGGGAGCCGTCCTCGGGCGCGATGAAGTACGGCTGCTTGCGGGAGCCCTTCGCGTCCCGCACCCATTCGTAATAGCCGTCCATGGGCACGATCGCGCGGTACCGGGAGAGGCTCCCGCGGAAGCTGGGCTTCTCGGCGAGCGTCTCGCGGCGGGCGTTGAAGGTGCGGGATGAGAAGGAGGCGTCCTTCGCGAACGGCGGCAGCAGCCCCCAGCGGGCCACGCGCAGCGCGCGCCGCACCTCGCCCGTCTCTTTCTCGACCGACTCGGTGACCACGTAGATCGGGGCCGTGGGAGGGATGTTCCAGCGGGCGCGCAGGTGCGGATCGGTGAGGTCGACGGCGTCGAGGTCGTCGACCAGCGGCTCGATCTCCTGGAAGAAGGCGAAGCGCCCGCACATGTCAGGAGTCCTTCGCGGAGGAGGCGGTGTCGGTGCGCTCGTCCTCGTCCCTGGTCCTGTCCCCGTCCGCGTCGACCACGGGCACGCCGTGGCGCGGGGTGAGCCGGGCGTCCTCACCGGTGTACGAGTCGGCGTCGTGATGGAGGTTCCGCAGGCGGATGTCGCGGCCCTCGTCGACGATCGCCTCCCGCTTCTCCTCGGCCTTCTCGGCGCCCTTCGACTCCCGCATGGGCAGGGCGAGGGAGTCCTCGGCGGGCTTACCGGCCTCGAGCTCGCGGGCGCGCTCGTACTCGGCGTCGACCTCCGCCCCGAGGATGATCACGATGTTGATGACCCAGAGTGCGAAGAGCACGGCCATGATGCCGCCGATCGCGCCATAGCTCGAGTAGCCGGCGACCGTGGCCATGTAGATCGACAGCGCGACCGCGGCGACGCCGATGCCGAGGATCGCGAAGACGCCGCCGGGGGAGATGAAGCGGAAGGGCTTGTCGACATTCGGGGCGCCCCAGTACAGCAGTGAGATCAGGGCGAAGGCGATCACCAGGATCACCGGCCACTTCGCGAAGGCCCAGATCGGCAGGAAGGAGTCCAGCAGGAAGGTCAGCAGGCCCTGCGCGCCGATGCTCGACGCGATCGGTCCCAGCAGTCCCTCCACGAGCGAGGCGTTCAGCAGCACCGAGACCATCACCAGCAGGATCCCGAGGATGATCGCGACGGTCAGGGCGAGCATCGTTCCGTTCATCCGGAGGGGACCGCGCCCCTCGGGCACCTCGTAGATCTGATTCGCCACGCGGCCGTACGCCTTGATGTACGCCGACGCCGACCACAGGGCCGTGCCGATACCGATGATCAGGGCGACCGTGCCGCCGGTCGCAGAACCCATCAGCGACGTGACGGTCGAGCGCACCGCGTCCTCGGCGCCGAGGCCGCTGCCGCCGGCCGCCTGGTTGATGAGGTCCACCAGGAGATCCGCGATCTGGTCCTTGATGTCCGCGAGCAGCAGTGTCGCCAGCGAGAACAGCGCCAGCAGCGTCGGCGCGATCGAGAGGACCATGAAGTAGGTGAGCTTCGCGGCCTGGTCGGTGCCGCCGTCGCGGACGAACTCCGCGATCACCCGCTTCGCCATGTACTTCAGCGTGGGCGCGGACAGCTTCGGGGTGTCCTCGCCGTTCGTCGTGGTCGCTGCCATGGAGAGCTCCTCGGGGGAAGTCGTCGGGCTGACTGCCGTCATCCTGCCATGGGAGCGGGCTGGGCGGGTTATCCACAAATCCGGGGAGCGGGGAGCGCACGGCGCCCGGACCTGCCTAGGGTGGCCGAGGCGGTGCGCCAGCACCGCACGTCGGGAGCATGGAGTCCCGGCGCGGGGTGCGAGGGGACCGGATGGACGTCACTGCCGTCATCGAGAACGAGTCGCGGGAGCTGATCCGCAGGCGCGGGCTGGATGCCCGCGCGGATCAGCTCGAGCCGCTCATCCGCGAGGTGGTCGCCGACTACGACCGACGCTCCGCCTCCGGCGAGGTGCCCGTGCTGCGCGAACCTGACACGTTGGTCGCCGAGGTCGCCGGCCGCATCGGCGGCTTCGGCCCCCTTCAGGAACTCCTCGACGATCCGACCGTCGAGGAGATCTGGTTGAACTCGCCGAGCCAGGTCTTCCTCGCGCGCAACGGTCGCAGTGAGCTGACCACGATCGTGCTGAGCGACGACGAGGTGCGTGGCATCGTCGAGCGGATGCTGGTCAGCTCCGGTCGCCGCCTGGACATGTCCACGCCCTTCGTCGACGCGCTGCTGCCCGATGGATCGCGCCTCCATGTCGTGATCCCGAGCGTGACCCGCACCCACTGGGCCGTGAACATCCGCAAGTTCATCGCCCGTGCCCAGGACCTCGACGGCCTGGTCGCCCTCGGATCCCTCACGCAGCAGTCCGCTGACTTCCTGCACGCCGCCGTCGCCTCGGGCCTGAACATCATCACTTCCGGGGCGACAGGGGCGGGGAAGACCACCTTCCTCCGCTGCCTCGCGGGCTCCGTCGGCCCGCGGGAGCGGGTGGTGACCATCGAGGAGGTGTTCGAGCTCGACCTCCGCCTCCGCGACGTGGTCGCGATGCAGACCCGGCAGGCGAACCTCGAGGGGGCCGGCGAGATCTCGATGCGCCGCCTGGTGAAGGAGGCCCTGCGGATGAGGCCCAGTCGCGTGATCGTCGGAGAGGTGCGGGAGGCGGAGTCGCTCGACATGCTGATCGCCCTCAACTCCGGCCTGCCGGGCCTCGCCTCGATCCACGCGAACTCGGCGCGGGACGCCGTCGTGAAGCTGTGCACCCTTCCGCTGCTGGCGGGGGAGAACGTCTCCTCCCGCTTCGTGGTCCCGACGGTCGCGAGCGCCATCGACCTCGTCGTCCACCTCGACATCCTCCCCGACGGGCGGCGCCGGGTCCGCGAGATCGCCGGGCTGTCCGGACGCGTCGAGGACGAGACGATCGAGGTGAGCGACCTCTTCTCGCTGCGCGGGGACCGGCTCGTGCGCGGCGACGGGCAACCTCCGCACGTCGAACGGTTCGCCCGGGCCGGGTACGACCTCACCGCGATCCTGGGCCGAGCGGAGGCGGCATGAGCGGCGGCGCCTTCCTCGGCCTCCTGGCGGGGCTGGGCCTTCTCGCGATCTGGTGGTCCCTGTGGGAGCAGGAGGGAAGTCCCGAGCGCGAGGGACCCCTGCAGCGTCGCCTCGAGCGGATCCGGGAGGACCTGCTCGTCGTCGGGCTCGCGAGCGTCCCGCCGATCGCCGTGCCCGCGCTCAGCGTCGGCCTCGGCCTGGTGGCCGCCGCGATCCTCTGGACGGTCTCGACGGCGGTCGTGCCCGCCCTCACCATCGGCTCCGTCGCCGCCGTGCTGCCGCCGGTGATCCTGCGCGGCGCCGCCCGCCGCCGGACCACCGCCCTGCGCGAGGTGTGGCCCGAGGCGGTGGACCACATCCATTCGGCGATCCGTGCCGGGCTGTCCCTCCCGGAGGCGCTCGTGCAGCTCAGCCGGAAGGGGCCCGAGCAGCTCCGTCCGGCGTTCCACGAGTTCTCCCTCGACTACCAGGCCACCGGGGACTTCGCCGTCTGCCTCGACCGGCTCAAGCATCGCCTCGCGGATCCCGTGGGGGATCGCATCGTCGAGGCGCTGCGGATCACCCGGGACGTCGGCGGCACCGACCTCGGCGGGCTGCTGCGCACCCTCTCCGCCTTCCTGCGCGAGGACGCCCGCACCCGCGCCGAGCTTGAAGCCCGCCAGTCCTGGACCGTCAACGCCGCCCGGCTCGCCCTCGCCGCACCGTGGATCGTGCTCGCCCTGATGTCGACCCGCCCCGAGGCGGCACAGGCCTACGACTCGCCCGCCGGGGTGGCGATGATCCTCGCCGGGGCCGGGATCTCGCTGCTCGCCTACAGGGTCATGATCCTCATCGCCCGCCTGCCGCAGGACGAGCGGGTGCTGCGATGACCGGTGCCACCCCGATGCTCGCCGGAGCCCTGCTCGGCCTCGTCCTCGGAACAGGTCTCGCGCTCCTCGCCGGCCAGCTGCCCTGGCTGCGCCGACGCGACCTCGCCGCCAGGATCGACCCCTACCTGCGCCGACCCGGCAGGAGCTCCCTCCTCGGGGCACCCCGGACGCCCGGCCGGGCGCGGGTCGTGGCGGAGAACCTCTTCGGCCCCGTCGCCGAGCGCACGATCGGCCTCCTCGAACGGCTCACCGGCGGCGCCGATCAGCTCGAGCGCCGACTGCGGCTCGCCGGACGCCGCACCTCCGTCGACTCCTTCCGTATCGAGCAGGTCGTCTGCGGTGTCCTCGGGATGGTGCTCGGCATCGCTATCGCCCTCGGGGCGATCACCCTGCGCGGCGCCGGCCCGCTGCTCGGCCTCGCGATCGTGATCCTCGGAGCTCTGACGGGCGTGCTCCTGCGCGACTACCTCCTGGGAGTGGAGATCACCCGGCGCGCGAGCCGGATGGCCCGCGAGTTCCCCACCATCGCGGACCTCCTCGCGCTCGCGGTCGCGGCCGGCGAGAGCCCGATCGCCGCGATGGAGCGCGTGGCCCGCACCTCGTCGGGCGCCCTGCCCGACGAGTTCGCCGCGACCGTCGCCGACATCCGCGCGGGCACCACGGTCGCCCAGGCCCTCGCCTCCCTCGGCACCCGCACACCCCTCCACGCGCTCGCCCGCTTCGGCGAGGGCGTGTCCATCGCGATCGAACGCGGAACACCCTTGGCCGAGGTGTTGCGCGCCCAGGCGCAGGACGCGCGCGAAGCGTCGAAGCGGGACCTGATGGAGATGGCGGGGCGGCGCGAGATCTACATGCTCGTCCCGGTCGTGTTCTTCGTGATGCCGCTCGTGATCGTGTTCGCCCTCTTCCCCGGACTCGCGGTCCTGGAGATCTCCCTGTGACCCCGCGCCGACCCCCGCTCCCCGGCCGACCGCGAAGTCCGTCCGGACACCCGACCAGCCCCACACGACCGCAGCACCCCAACCCGACCGGGGAATCCACCCCCGGTCCGACCTCCAGGAGGAGATCATGACCGTCCACCGCAACCGTCCGCTCCGTCGACCCGGCGCAGGCGGTGCCCCCGATGCCCGCGGCGTCAACGACCTCACCTCCGCGAGCCCCACCCGCCGCCGCCACCTCACCCAGCGACTCCTCGCCCGCCTGCGGGACGAGCGCGGGGACGTGCCCGGGTGGGTGCTGATCACGCTGATGACCGCCGGGATCGTCGTCGCCCTGTGGGCCGTGGCATCCGACCAGATCGTGCGCATCTTCGAGAACGCCATGGCCCCGTTCCTCGGCGGCAGCCTCTGAGCGCGGACGGAGCCACACCGTGTGCGCCTCCAGTTCCTCCTCCCGGGACGGTGCCGGTCCGTGCGTATCGACGCACGGGGCCGCGACCCGTGCGCCGGGAGGGATCCTCGCGCGGCTGAGGTCCGATCGTGGTGCGGCGGTCGTCGAGTTCCCGATGGTCGCGGTCCTGATCGTGCTGATCGGGCTCGCGATCATCCAGGCCTCGCTGATCGTCCACACGCGGAACTCGCTCGTCGACGCCGCGGTGCAGGGTGCGCACTTCGGGGCGCTCGCGGGCTCCGATCCCGAGGATGGGGCTCAGCGTGCGGAGGAGCTCCTCGAGAGGCGCTACGGCGACGCCCTCGGCGCGGAGGCGACGGCCGTGCAGGACCCCGACGGGACGATCCACGTCCGCGTCACCGCGACCCTCCCGCTGGTCGGTCTGCTCGGGCCGAGCGGGACACTCGCCGTCGAGGGGCGCGCTCTCGACGAGGAGCAGTGGTGAACGCGGTCCGCCGCACGGTGCGGCGGCTGCGCGAGGACCGCGGCAACGCCGTGGTGGAGTTCGTGGTGCTCTCCGCGGCGCTGCTCATCCCCAGCCTCTACCTCGTGCTGACGCTCGGGTCTGTGCAGGCCGCCGTCTTCGCCGCCGACACCATCTCGCGGGATGCCGCCAGGATCCACGCGGTCGAGCCCGATCCGCAGATCGCGGCCGAGCGCGCCGCTCGGCATGCCGATCTGGTCCTCGAGGACTTCGGGCTGGAGCCCGGGGACGTCGTGGAGATCCGCTGCTCGGAGGATCCCTGCTCGAGCCCGGGCGGGACCGTCGTCGCCACGGTCCGCATCCCCGTGCCCGTCCCCGGGCTGGGACCGATCCTCGGCGACGACGGGCCGATCACCGTCGGCGCCTCGCATTCCGTCCCCGTCGACATGCACCGCGCATGAGACGCCGCCGCACCGCGACCCCCTCACGGTCCCCGCATCCGAGGGACCGTCCGATCCGCCGCGCCGCCCGGGCGCTCCGGCTCCGCCTCGCCGAGGCGACCGGGTCGATGACCCTGCTCACGACGGGGGTGCTGGTCGTGGTCCTCATGGTCATCGGCGTCGGCACCGCCATCACCGGGGTGCAGCTCGAGCGGACCGCCCTGCAGCACGCCGCCGACGCCGCCGCGCTCGCCGGCTCCCAGGCCGTGGACCCCTCCCGGATCTACGACTCCTCCGACGGCCCCGTCATCCACCCCGGCTCCGCCCGTCGCGCGGCGCAGGACCACCTGGCGTCCTACCCGCTCGACTCCTCCCGCACCCACGATCTGCAGCTCGCCGACGTTTCCGTCGACGACGACGGCACCGTGCGCGTGGTTCTCACGGCGCGCACCGACCCGCCCCTGGCAGGATGGTTCACGCGCGGCACCGGCACCTCGGTCCCGCTGACCGTCGAAGGAGAGGCCAGATCGCGATGACCCCGCGCACCCTGCTGCTCGCCCCGGACAAGTTCAAGGGCTCCCTCACCGCCGCCGAGGTCGTCGCCGCTCTCACCCGCGGGATCTCCGCGACCGCCCCGGAGACCCCGATCCTCGCCTGCCCCATTGCCGACGGCGGGGACGGCACCGTCGACGCCGCGCTCGCCGCCGGCGCCGCGCCCCGCCCGGCCGTCATCACCGGCCCCACGGGGCACGAGCGCGAGACGACCTGGGCCCTCGACGGGATCACCGCCGTGCTCGAGCTCGCCGACGCCGTCGGCCTGAAGGCCCTCCCCGGCGGCACCCTCGCCCCGCAGACCGCCTCGACCCACGGGCTCGGGGAACTGATCGCCCGGGCCGTCGACGCCGGGGCGCGCCAGATCGTCGTCGGCCTCGGCGGCAGCGCCTCGACCGACGCCGGGGCCGGGCTGCTCCAGGCGCTCGGCGCGCGCCTGCTCACCGCCGCCGGTGCCCCGATCCGCCCCGGCCTCGCCGGGCTGAGGGAGCTCGCCGAGGTCGACCTCGGCCCGGCCCGCGCCCTCCTCGACGGGATCACTCTCGTCGCCGCGAACGACGTCCAGAACCCGCTGCTCGGCCCCGAGGGCACCGCTGCCGTGTACGGACCGCAGAAGGGCCTCGGCCCAAAGGACGTGCGCGAGGCCGACGCCGTGCTGGCCGCCGCCGCGGAGCTCCTCGACCCGGGCGCGGTGCACCGTGACGCTCCCGGAGCGGGGGCCGCCGGGGGAGCGGGCTTCGCCCTCCTGGTGCTCGGCGCCACCCAGCGCTCCGGCGCCGATGTCGTCCTCGAGCTCGCCGACTTCGACACCCGCCTTCAGGGTGCCGCCGTGGTGCTCACCGGTGAGGGGAGGCTCGACGCGCAGACCCTCCACGGCAAGGGGCCCGCGGAGGTCGCGCGCCGCGCCGTCGCCGCCGGCGCCGAGGTCCTCGCAGTCGCCGGGGCGATCGACCTCGACACCGCCCAGCTGCACGAGGCCGGGATCTCCCGCGCCTGGGACCTGCTCTCCCGCGCCGCGGACGTCCCCGACGCGATCGCCCGCGGCGAGGAGCTGCTCGATCTCGTCGGCCGTGAGATCGGACGCTCCCTGTCCGGCGTCGCCCCGGAAACCCCCGGCCCCTGAGGGGCACTGCCGTAGACTCACCCCTTGTGACTTCCACCGACTTCTCCGCAGAGATCCCGCAGCTCCGATCGACCCTGTCCTCGATCGAGCAGGTGACGGACATCGACGCGCTCGACGCGAAGATCGCGGAGCTCGAGGAGCAGGCCTCCGCCCAGGACCTGTGGGACGACGTCGAGAACGCCCAGAAGGTCACCGCCGCACTCTCCCACGCACAGGCCGAGCGCCGCCGCATCAGCGAGCTCGCGAGCCGTATCGAGGACCTCGAGGTGATGGTCGAGCTCGCCGCCGAGGAGGACGACGCCGACACCCTCGCCGAGGCCGAGAAGGAGCTGGTCTCCATCCACCGCACCCTCGACGAGCTCGAGGTGCGCACCCTCCTCGCCGGGGAGTACGACGAGCGCAACGCCGTCGTCACCATCCGCGCGGGCGCCGGCGGCGTGGACGCCGCGGATTTCGCAGAGATGCTCCTGCGCATGTACCTGCGCTGGGCCGAGCGGCACGGCTACCCGGCCAAGGTCATGGACACCTCCTACGCGGAAGAGGCGGGCCTGAAGTCCGTCACCTTCGAGGTCTCCGCCCCCTTCGCCTACGGCACCCTCTCCGTCGAGGGCGGCACGCACCGCCTGGTGCGCATCAGCCCCTTCGACAACCAGGGCCGCCGGCAGACCTCCTTCGCCGCGGTCGAGGTGATCCCCCTGATCGAGTCCACCGACTCCATCGAGATCCCCGAGAACGAGCTGAAGATCGACGTCTTCCGCTCCTCGGGCCCCGGCGGCCAGTCGGTCAACACCACCGACTCGGCGGTGCGCATGACCCACATCCCCACCGGCACCGTCGTGTCGATGCAGGACGAGAAGTCCCAGATCCAGAACCGCGCCGCGGCGCTGCGGGTCATGCAGTCCCGCCTGCTGCTGCTCAAGCGCGCCGAGGAGGCCGCCGAGCGCAAGGAACTCGCGGGCGACGTCAAGGCCAGCTGGGGCGACCAGATGCGCTCCTATGTCCTGAACCCGTACCAGATGGTGAAGGACCTGCGCACCGAGTACCAGGAGGGCAACCCCGCCTCGGTGTTCGACGGCGAGATCGACGAGTTCATCGACGCCGGCATCCGCTGGCGCGCCGGGCAGTCCAAGTCCGAGGACTGAGCCGACCCGAGCTCGGGCGTTCTCCTCGGACCGAGACCCCACCGGACCGCCATCGCGTCGGCCCAGCTCGGCGCCGACCCGTCGGCGGAGGGACCGGGCCGCGGAGCGCACGACGTGACCGGACCCACCAGGCCTTGACCAGGTCTTGACCCGGATCCCGCATGCCCTGACCGTGTCCCGCCGCGGCGCGCCCCTACGCTGGAGTCGCTCGACACCCCCGATGTGACAGGTTCCCGTGATCCGTTTCGACAACGTCACCAAGACGTACATGCGCGGTCAGCACCCCGCGGTGGAGAATCTCGACATCGAGTTCTCCCGCGGGGAGTTCGTCTTCCTCGTCGGCGCCTCCGGGTCCGGCAAGTCGACCCTCATGCGCATGGTGCTGAAGGAGGTCGCCCCCACCCGCGGCACCGTCTACGTCGCCGGCAAGGACCTCTCCCGGATCCCGTCCTGGCGGGTGCCCGCCCTGCGTCGCGAGATCGGCATGGTGTTCCAGGACTTCCGCCTGCTGCCCTCGAAGACCGCGTACCAGAACATCGAGTTCGCCCTCGCGGTGATCGGCACCCCGCGCAAGGTCGTGCGGCGCCTGGTCCCCGAGATGCTCGAGATGGTCGGGCTCGAGGACAAGGGCAAGCGGCTCCCGCACGAGCTCTCCGGCGGCGAGCAGCAGCGCGTCGCGATCGCCCGCGCCTACGTCAACCGCCCCTCGATCCTGCTGGCCGACGAGCCCACCGGCAACCTCGACCCCTCGACCGCCGAGGGCATCCTCGACCTGCTCGCGGAGATCAACGAGCGCGGCACCACCGTGGTCATGGCCACCCATGACCGGGCGGCGGTGGACCGCATGCGGCGCCGCGTCGTGGAGATGGTCGGCGGCGTCGTCGTGCGCGACGAAGACGAGGGCGGATACGACTCCGCCGAGGCCGTCTCGGTGATCTCCGGGAACCTCCCTGACGACTCGTCCCTGCGGGTCGAGGCGGAATCGGAGGACGAGCTGGTCGTCACGGTCGCGAGCCCGGACAGCGCAGAGGATCGAGCCGCGGACGAGCCCTCGGAGGCGGCCCGCGAGGACGATGAGGACCTCGATCGTCCGTCCGACGCGATCGACCTCTCGGACGAGGACGGTCGGACCCCCGGCACCGCGGAGCCGGAGGGCACGGACGTGCTCGACGAGGACCTGATCGACGAGCGCGCGTCCCGCCGCGAGCGGGACGCGGATGCCTTCGACGCGGACGCCTTCGACGAGGACGAGGAGGTCACCCGATGAGGGCCCGTTACATCCTCGGCGAGATCGTCTCGGGCCTGTGGCGGAACGTCTCGATGGTGATCTCGGTGGTCATCGTCACCGCCGTCTCGCTGACCTTCGTGGGCACCGGACTGCTGATGCAGAAGCAGATCATGGACATGAAGGCGACGCTCGTCGAGCAGTCGCAGGTGACGATCTTCCTGTGCTCCCCGCATTCGACCGCCGCCTCCTGCGCGGGCGGGGCGGCGACCGACGCCCAGATCGACTCGGTGCGCGAGGCGCTCGAGGGCGACGTGCTCTCGGAGTACGTCGCCTCCTACGACGAACGCTCCCAGGAGGAGGCGCTCGCGATCTACCAGGAGCAGTTCGCGGGGGAGGGGTTCGTCTCGAACTTCACCGCCGAGGACATGCCCGTCTCCTTCCACATCACCCTGCAGGACGCCGACGACTCCGCGGCGGTGGTCGAGTTCTTCCAGGGCCGCGACGGCGTGGACGAGGTCACCGACCTCCTGAGCACATACGCCCCCTTCATCGACGTCCTCAACCAGTCCACCCTCTTCGCCCTCGGGCTCGCGGTGCTGATGCTGATCGCGGCGGTGCTGCTCGTGGCCACGACCATCCGGATGTCGGTCGCGAACCGGCGCCGCGAGATCGCGATCATGCGCCTGGTGGGTGCCTCCAACGTCTTCATCCGGCTGCCCTTCCTGCTGGAGGGTGCCGTCGCCGCGATCATCGGCGGCCTGATCGCCTCGGGGATGCTCTGGGTGGGCCTCGAGTACATCGTCGCCCGCTGGCTCGCGCCCACCCTCGGGGAGCAGCTGATCACGGTCTCCACCGCGGACCTCCTCTGGGCGGCCCCGACCCTGGTCGTCCTCGGGGCGGTGCTGTCGATCGCCTCCTCCGTGGTCTCCCTCAACCGACATCTGAAGGTGTGAGCATGCTCCTGCGCCGTCTGCACCGCCCGCTGTCCCTCCTCGCGGCCGGCGCGCTCCTGGTCGTCCCCGCGCTGGGCCTGCCCGGCTCCGCCTGGGCCGCCCCCACCAAGGAGGACAAGATCGCCGAGCGGGAGAGCGTCGACCAGCAGCTCGAGGACCTCCGCCTCGAGCTCGAGGGCGTCAACGACGATCTCGCCTCCACCTATCTCGCCCTCGCCGAGACCGAGCTGCAGATCCCGATCGCCCAGCAGGACCTCGAGGACGCCCAGGCCGAGCTCGCGGCCGCCCAGGAGGACGACCGCCTCACCGGCGAGCGCCTCGCGGCCGCCGAGGAGGAGGAGGCCGAGCTCTCGGGCGAGGTCGAGGACGGCCGGGTCGAGGTCGACCGCAGCGACGAGGAGCTGTCGCAGATCGCGCTCGAGGCGTACAAGGGCGGGGGCCTGCCCAACCCCTCGACCATCTACTTCGGGGGCGAGGAGCCCCAGGACGCGGTGGACCGCTCCATGAACTACCGCCTGACCCTGGCTTCCCAGGGCACCCGCCTCGACGATCTCCGCAGCGACCAGGCGGTCACGGAGAACTCCGCGGACCGCCTCGAGGCCGTCCGCGAGGAGATCGCGGATCTGAAGATCGAGGCGGAGGCGGCGGTCGCCCGCACCGAGGCTGCCGAGCAGGCAGCGGCCGACGCGAAGGCCGACCTCGACGCCCTCTACGCCACGCAGATCACCCAGCGCGACGATCTCGAGACGAAGAAGGCGCAGTACGAGGGGGACGTCTCCACACTGGAGACCCGCAGCTCGACCCTCGACTCGGAGATCGAGGAGCTCGCCCGTCAGGAGCGCGAGCGGGCCGAGCGGGAGGCCGCCGCCGCGAAGAAGAGCTCGAGCAGCGGTGGCGGCGGCGGGTCGTCGTCCTCGAGCTCGAGCGGCTGGGTGCGCCCCGTGGATGCCCGCCTGAACTCCAACTTCGGCTGGCGGGTCCATCCGATCTACGGCACGCGGAAGCTGCACGCGGGCGTGGACTTCCCCGTTGCCTGCGGCGTGCCCGTCGGAGCCGCGCACTCCGGCCGCGTGATCGCCCGCACCTACAACAGCGGTGCGGGCAACAAGATCATCCTCAGCCACGGCATCCAGAACGGGAAGCTGATCACCACCAGCTACCACCACCTGCAGGGCTTCGCGCTGCCGGTCGGGGCGGAGGTCTCCGCCGGGGACACGGTCGGCTACGTCGGCACGACCGGTTCCTCGACCGGCTGCCACCTGCATTTCGAGGTCCACGAGGACGGCAACGCCGTCAACCCGACGAAGTACATCTGAGGCCGGGTCGGGCCGAGGGCCGACGGACCGCGGGGGAGCGCCGCCTCGCGAGCGGGGCGCGCCATATTCCCTCGCCCCGCCGCTGACCGGCGCGTAAGCTGGGAGATCCGGTCCGAGCGGGGAGGCATCCCGCGGCACCGGCACCGACCACCACGAGGATCCGCGAGGAGGGACCCATGTCCGCGAAGAAGGGCGCTGCGAAGAAATCCGCGGCGGACGACGGCCCCCAGAAGAAGCTGATCACCTCGAACAAGCGAGCCCGTCACGACTACTTCATCGACCACACGTGGGAGGCGGGCATCGTCCTGACCGGCACCGAGGTGAAGTCGCTGCGGGATCGGGGAGCCTCGCTGATCGACGGCTACTGCTATGTCGAGGGTGGCGAGGTGTGGATGGACAACGCCCACATCGCCCCCTACGTGAAGGGGACCTGGACCAACCACGCCGCGCGGCGCAAGCGCAAGCTCCTGCTGAACAAGCGGGAGATCGAGAAGCTCGCGAGCCAGTCCCGCGAGAAGGGCTACACGATCGTGCCGCTCGAGATGTACTTCCTCGGCTCGCACGCGAAGGTGCTCATCGGCCTCGCCCGCGGCAAGAAGGAATGGGACAAGCGCCAGACCCTCCGCGAGAAGCAGGACATGCGCGAGGCGCAACGCGCCATGCGCCAGCGCGAGATCGCCTGACCCCGGTCGTCGACCGCGGGGCTGCAGCCGACGCGAGCCCCTCTCGGAGGGGTCGCCCGCGGTGCCCGGAGGGTTCGGCCCGACGCCGGCTCAGACGCCGGATCGTTCCGACGGCTCCGCGGCCCCGAGGTCCCGCCGCTCCAGCCGGGCGACCAGTTGGCGGCTCGACGCGAGGAGTCCCTGATCGGCGACGCCCAGACGCTCCCGCATCAGCAGCGCCCGGCGCGCGTCCTCGAGCGCCGCGTCCCACAACCGGGCGGCGGCACGGGGCCGGTCCGCGGCCTGCTCCGCCCGGGCGTGCTCGAAGCGATTCTTCGCGCGATGCTGGAAGACGCTCGCGAGCGCCGACAGCGAGGACGGCGAGGTCGGGTCCTCGAACCCGGTCTCCTCGGCGGCGAGGTCCATCTGTTCCTCGGCCGCGAGGAAGGCGCCCTGCCACTGCAGTACCTGCGCATAGCGGGTGCGGCGCACCGCTCGCATCACCGGCGACAGCCCCGACTGATCGAGGGCCCGCCTCCCCGCGGCGGCGGCCTCGTCGAGCCGGCCCACGATGCGCAGACCGGCCACCGTGCGCGGATCCTCGGGGTTCTCGGCGCACCAGTTCGCGAGGGCTGCGGGATCCGTGACGGTCTCCCGTAGGGTCTCGGGGTCGATCTCGATCCGCATCCCGGCCATCTCGAAGCTGCTCATCGCGTCATCATCGGCGCGGAGGACTGCCTGGTCCAGCCCCCGGCGCTTCGCCGTGAGCTGAGGGATATTCGCTTCTGTCCGTCGGTGGGGCGCGGTAGACTAGATCCACGGCGTTCCCCCGGGGGCGCCCGTGGGTGATTGACAACCGAAGAGTGAGTGCAGGACGGCCATCAGGCCGTCACGATAGTCATGCCTTCCCACGCCAGGGGCCGATCGGTTTCGACGGTAGTTGTCCAGCGAGGGGAAGCGGGCCGAGAATCCAGAGTCATCTCGTAAACGTTCTCTGGAAACCAATAAGTGCCGAACCCAAGCGCACTGACTTCGCTCTCGCTGCCTGATCAGCGTTAGCAGTCTGGAACCCCGGGGGTGCTCCTGACCCGGATCGTTCCATCAGCTAAGGAGCCACTGCTGCCGACCCTGGTCACCGGGGAAGGATGAACACCTCAGAGTGACTGAGTCCGTCGACGACGTGTCCGTGCGAGCGTCGGGACTGAGAACACGTTTTCGCGGACTGCGCCCGGAGAAGCCCTGGCTTCGCACTATCGGACGCGGGTTCGATTCCCGCCGGCTCCACGCTGCACTCACCGACGAGAGGTCCCCTCACCTGCGCTGATGCGCGGGGGAGGGGGCCTTTCGCGTTCCTGTACCCACTCTGTACCCACGCGGTGAGCACAACAGCGCCGCCACGTCCCCGCCCTCTTGGCGAGGTGAGGGCGGGGGCGTGGCGGAGGAGCCGGCTCAGCCCTCGTAGCCGAGGCCGTGGCCGAGCTCGTAGCGGTTGCCGTCCGCGTCGACGTACACGTACGGGCGGCCGTCCATGTGCTGCTCCTTGGCGAAGCCGGGGACGTCGTTCGGCGAGGCGCAGCGGCCTTCCGTATCGATGGCGACGGCCTCCGCGGAGATCGGGAAGGTGATCGGCAGGCGGCCACTGGGGGAGAACGCCCCGAAGATCGCGTCGACGATCGCGTCCCAGTCGGTGTCGAAGCCGATCAGCAGGGCATCCGCGAGCGGCTCGACGCCGTCGAGCAGCCAGGGGAACTTCGCGTTGAGCCCCACGACGAGGATGCCAACGCTCTCGCGGATCCGCCGCACCTTCTCGAGGTCCACGTGCGAGTGCTCGTCGATTGCGAGGTCCCCGATGCCGACGAACTCGAAGTAGCTGCCGATGAACGGGGCGATGAGCACGATCGCCACGTCCGCGCCGCGGTAGTCGGTGGTGAACTCGACCTCGGGGTGGGCGGCGGCGATCCGGGACCTCAGGGCGTCGAGCTCCTTGACGCGCAGGTCGCGGGCGAACAGCTCGAGGTAGACGCGCTTCCCGGAGAGGTCCGCGGCGGCCAGCGGCAGGGTCGCATCGTGGTTCTTGGCGAGCACCACCGAGCGGCGGTGGGCCTCCTGTGCCGCGGCGACGGCCTCGGCGTTCGCGACCACCTCGTCGGCCCGCTCGGGATCGACGTAGGGATTCTCGAACAGGCCCAGCGCGAACAGCTCCGCTAGCAGGAGCTGAGCGGCCTCGTCGAGGCGCTGCGTGGTGAACTCGCCGGCGAGGTACGCCTCGCGCACGGAGGCGACGTCGTTGGTGTCGGCGAACATGTCGGTCCCGGCCATGACGGCGCGGCCGACGCGCTCGGGGGTCGTGAGGTCCTCGACGCCCCAGGCCATCTTCGAGAGCACACCCGAGTCGGAGTTGATGTAGCCGCGGTGGCCCATGTTCCGCAGCAGGCCCAGGATCTCCCGGTTGAAGGCGAAGCCGACCTGCTCGAAGTCGGTGACCCGGCCCTGCGGGGTCGCGGACTTCTCGGCCGAGGGGATCGCGTAGTACGGCATCACCGAGGCGGTGCCGGCGTCGATCACGGCCTGGAAGGGCGGCAGGTGGTACTCCTCGAGGGAGCCCTCGGTCGGATAGATGTTGAAACGGCCCTCGGCGTAGTGGGGGTCGGTGCCGTTCTCGCGGGCGCCGCCGCCGGGGAAGTGCTTCGTGGTCAGCGCCACGCCGTCCGCCTCGAGACCGTCCTCGCCCTGGAAGGCGCGCACGATGGTGCCGATCGCCGCGGCGACGAAGCGGGGGTCCTCGCCGAAGGTGCCGTGGCCGCGGAACCAGCGCGGGTCGGTGAACACGTCGGCCATGTACATGTAGCCCTTGCGTAGCCCGGAGGCCATCCACTCGGCGCGCGAGTGCCGGGCGAAGGACTCGATGAGCTCGAGGGAGCCGGTCGCCGCGAGCCCGAGGGTCCCGGGCCACTGGGCGAAGGGCTGGTCCTCGGGGGTGCCGCCCATCTTGAAGCCGCCGGCCTCGTTCTTCGAGTTCGCCGCGACGACGACGGGGATGCCGAAGCGGGTCTGCTCGGCGACCTCGTTCATCGTGTTGATCCAGGTCGCGATGCGAGCGCCCGTGGGCTCCTCGCGCATGATGAAGTGCCGCATGTGCTTCTCGGCGATCATCTCGGTGGTGCCCTCGAAGGGGATCCCGGCGCTGGTGTGCGGGTCGAGCTTTATCGGCAGGTGCTGCTCGTCGAGGACGCCGTCGTGGCTGGTGAAGTCCTTGTTGTGCTGCGAGATGCCCATGGGGCGCGAGGAGATGACCATCAGGCCGATCTTCTCGTCGGGCGCCATGCGGGCCACGAGATCGGCGGCGCGCTCGGCGGGGGAGAGGCGCCAGTCCTCGAAGGGGCTCAGCGCGCCGTCGGCGTCGAGGTCGCGGAAGCGCAGCCCGTCGACCTCGAGGATCGTCTTGTGGCGGCTGGAGAGGTGGCGCTGAGCGGTCATGCGGGCTCCGATCCGGTCAGGAGGGACTCGTATCCGAGGGAGACGAGGTGGGCGCGGGAGTCGGCCAGGGACGCGAAGATGTCCCGGCCGTAGGTCTGGTCCTGCTCGATGAGGAAGTGCTGGGCGCCGGCGGCGATGCCCTGCTCGATGATCGGGCCCCAGTCGAGCGTCCCCGAGCCGACCTCCGCGAACTGCACGATCGAGCCCGACCAGAACTCGCCCCAGGCGCCGCGGTCCCCGGCCTCGACGGCGTCGAGCACCTCCGCGGGCGGGAGCACGATGCGGTAGTCCTTCAGATGCACCAGGTCGAGGACGCCGTCGAAGGCGGCGAGGGTGCGCTGCGGGTCGCGGCCGCCGCGCTGGACCCAGTGGCAGTCGATCTCGAAGCGCAGGTGCGGGGCCTGCTCGCGCAGCCGCTCGAGGACGGTGCGACCCTCGAGCCGGGCGAACTCGACATGGTGGTTGTGATAGCTGAGGGAGAGGCCCAGCGCGGCGAAGCGCTGCGCGTACTCGTCGACCTCGCGGGCGAAGGCGTCGATCGCCTCCGCAGAGCGCATGGCAGGCAGAGGCATCATGCCGATGCGGAGCATCGAGGTGCCGAGGCGACGGGCGTGCTCGACGTGCAGGTCGAAGTGCTGCTCGAGGGTGAGGTCCTCGCTCCCGGCGGGGGCGGAGGTCTTCGCGGAGATCGCGGCGTACTCGATGCCGAGCTGCTCGCGGGCGGTCTCCATGTCGGCGACGTTCTGCTCGGTCATGGGGATCTGGGAGACCTCCACGACCTGGAAGCCGGATTCGCTCACCTGCTCGAGCACGGGCAGAACGCCCTCGCGGGCGATGTGGTCCTTGAGCATCATGAGCTGGATCCCGATGCGGGCCATGCGAACCTCCTGGGGGTGAGGGGCGACGTCGCCCCGGGACGGCGCGCTCCGTCCACTCCGCCACCGTACGGCGTGCCGTCGCCGCGATCGCGGTCTTCCCGTCCGTTGCCGAGGAGCGCCCGGAGAGCGGAACGCACCCCGGGAGGACGCCGCCGGTTGCCATCCCGCACGGGCCGCGATGAGGTCCGATGTGAGCGGCGTCGCAATGTGCTGACGATCTCGCCGGAAAATGTGGCAACCCATGACAACTGGGTGAGGGGGCATCTGCGCTCTGGGAGCGTCCTCCGCAACGGCAAGGGCGCCTCCCCGAGCACACCCCGCTCGAGAGCTCCCGGATCAAGGATGATGATGAGCACCACTTCGAACACCGCACCCCAGGCCACGTCGGCCCGCGGCCTGCAGCGGCTGAACCCGCTGAACTACGTCGCGTACGCTGGCGGTGACGCGGCGAACAACCTCGCCTTCTCCCTGGCGATGTCCTTCCTCGCGGTCTACCTCACCGACGTCACGCAGATCGGCCCCGCGGTCGTGGGCCTCATGTTCCTGCTGATGCGCGCGGTCGACGCCGTCACCGACGTGCTCATGGGCTCCCTGATCGAGCGCACCAGCACCCGATTCGGCAAGTTCCGACCCTGGATCCTCGCCGGCTCCGTGCCCCTCGTGGTCCTCGCGATCCTGAACTTCGCGATGCCCGCGTCGCTCTACGGCACCGCGGCCGGCGTCGCCTGGGCCTTCATCATGTACTTCCTGATGGGGTCGGTCGCCTACACCTCGGTGAACATCCCCTACGGTTCGCTCGCCGCCGCGATGACCGACAACCGCGCCGAGCGCTCGCGCCTCGCCGTCGCCCGGTCGGTCGGCTCGGCCCTGATGCAGATCGTCGTGGCCCTCGCGATCGCCCCGGCGATCAACTCCTTCCGCGGCGATCCCGCCGGGCTGCAGAACGCGATCCTCACCGCGCTGATCCCCCTCGGCGTCCTCGCGATCGCCCTCTACGTCTTCCTCTTCCTCACCGCGCGCGAGAACGTGCAGCGCTCCGTGGACCGGGTGAGCCTGCGGGCGAGCGTGGCCACCATCGCCTCGAACCGAGCGCTGCAGATGCTCGCCCTGTCCTCCTTCCTGATGCTGGTCGGCGTCTTCGGCGCCTCGGGCATGATGGCGTACTACGCCCGCGACGTGCTCGGCAACGCGACGCTCATCGCGGTGAACCAGGTGCTCATGTCCGGCGCGATCCTCGTGACCGGCGCGTTCATCCCGGTCCTCGCCAAGAAGCTCGGCAAGACGCGGCTGTTCCAGGTCGCCGGGGTCGTCGGCATCGTCGCCGGTGTGCTGCTGTTCCTCGCCTCGCAGGAGCTCGTGTGGCTCGCCTTCGTCGGCTTCGGGCTCTTCGGCATCGCGAACAGCACGGCCAACACCCTCATGTGGAACATGGAGGCGGACTCCGTCGAGTACGGCGAGTGGAAGACCGGCATCCGCAACGAGGGCACCACCTACGCGGTGTTCTCCTTCGTGCGGAAATGCTCGCAGGCCCTCGGTGGCGCGGTGGGCCTGTGGATCCTGGGCTGGTTCGGCTACGACGGCACCGCCGCCGCGCAGAGCGCCGAGACGATCTTCGGCATCAACGTGGCCACGGGCCTGCTGCCCGCCGTCTCGATGGTCCTCGCGATCGTGGTCATGCACTTCTACCCGATGAGCGATGCCAAGCACCGCGAGATCCTCGCCGAGCTCGAGAGCCGGGGCGAGAAGCCCACCGAGGAGACCTCGGCGCAGGGCTGACGCCGCCCCTCGTCTCCTCCGCACCGCGGTCCCGTCCTCCCGAGGGGGGCGGGACCGTGGTGCGTCCGTGCGGTGCGTCCGCGCGGTGCGAGAGCGATCCGGTGGGTCCGACGGGGGACACGCCGACCGCGGGCGCGTAGCCTTCACGGATGCCCGCCTTCCGACCCGCCCCGCCCGCGGCGGACCTCCCGGTCGACCGGGAGCGCGTCCGGCATCTGCTGATGCAGCTCGTGCCCGAGCCGGGGGTCCGACGCGGGTTGCTCGATGTCGACGTCGATCTCGCCCCGCGGCCCGCGGGCCAGGGGTGGGACAACGTGCTCTGGCCGGTCGGCACCGTGGACGGCCTCCCGGTGGTCCTGCGCGTCGTCCGCCGCCGCAGCGCGCGCCCGCTGCGGGATCGGGAGCTGGCCGTGCTGCGGCGACTGGCCCCGCTCTCCGCCGAGCTCCCGCTGCGGATCCCGACGATCCTGGCCACCGCCCCCGACGCCCTGCTGATCCCCTGGGTTCCCGGACGCAGTGCGGCGGAGTCGAGGCCGCCGCACCGCCGCCGCAGCGCCACGGGCCTGGCCTCGATGCTCGCAGCCCTGCACTCGCTCCCTCCGCGCGACCTGGCCGACCTCGAGCGGAACCCGGTGCGTGGCGTGCCGCTCGCCGGCCGTGCCGAGGCCCTCGCCGCGGACCTGGAGCGGGCCGAGCTGCCGGCAGACCTCCGTCGTGCCGCGCGCGACGTGGCCGACCGGGGGCTCGAGGCACCGGTCTGGGACGGCGAGGACCGGCTGCTCCATGGGGACCCGCATCCGGGCAACGTCGTGGTCCCGACGGTCGACCCGGACCGCGACCCGGCACCCGACGAGGACCACGACGCGGTCCGCGACAGGGCCCGGGCGGGAGCGCTGATCGACTGGGGCGATGCGACACTCGGCGACCCGGCGAGCGACCTCGGGGCCCTGCTGCTGCACGATCCCCGCGGGGATCTCCTCGCCCGCTACCGCCGGCACGCCACCTGGAACGGCATCGAGGACGAGGCGCTATGGTCGGCGCTCCTCGAGCGCGCCCGGGCCTGGTCGGTGCGCCTCTCCCTCGCCCTGGTCACCGCCTACGACTCCGCGCACCCGCTCGGGCGGAGCGGAACGGAGCTGCTGCGGGCGGTCGAGGAGGGAGAGCTCACCCCTGCTCGGCGGCCCGGGACCTGACGAAAGCGGCGACGGCGGCCTCGACATCGGCCTCGGTGTGCGCGGCGGAGAGCTGCACCCGGATCCGGGCTTTCCCCTGCGGCACCACCGGGTACGAGAAGGCGGTGACGTACACGCCGTTCTCGAGCATGCGGTCGGCGATGCGCGCCGCGAGCGCGGCGTCCCCGAACATGACCGGCACGATCGCGTGTTCTCCCGGCAGCAGCTCGAAGCCCTCCTCGCTCATGCGCGTGCGGAACAGCTCGGCGTTGCGGAACAGTGTCGCGCGCAGCTCGGCACTGCCCTCGACGAGCTCGAGGGCCTGCAGCGTCGCAGCCGTGATCGCCGGGGCGAGCGAGTTGGAGAACAGGTAGGGGCGGCCCTTCTGGCGCAGCATCGCGACGATCTCGGCCCGGCCCGAGACATAGCCCCCGCTCGCCCCGCCGAGGGCCTTGCCGAAGGTCCCGGTGTAGAGGTCCACCCGATCCGAGACGCCGAAGTGCTCGGGCGTGCCGGCCCCGGTCTCGCCCATGAAGCCGACCGCGTGGGAGTCGTCGACGAGGACCAGCGCCCCGAACTCGTCGGCCAGGTCGCAGATACCGGGCAGCGGGGCGAGATAGCCGTCCATCGAGAAGACGCCGTCGGTGACGATGATGGTGCGGCGCGCGCCGTGCCCGTCGTGGAGCGCGGCGGCCGCCTCGAGCTGGGTGCGCAGGTCCGCGAGGTCGGCGTTGCGGTAGCGGAAGCGAGCGGCCTTCGAGAGCCGGATGCCGTCGATGAGCGAGGCGTGGTTCAGCTCGTCGGAGATGATCGCGTCCTCCGTGCCGAACAGCGGCTCGAAGACGGCGCCGTTGGCGTCGAAGCAGGAGGAGAACAGGATGGTGTCCTCGGTGCCGAGGAAGGCGGAGACCGCCTGCTCGAGCTGAAGATGCAGATCCTGGGTGCCGCAGATGAAGCGCACCGACGCCATGCCGAAGCCGCGCTCGTCGAGAGCCCGCTTCGCCGCCTCGACCAGGCGCGGATCATCCGCCAGGCCCAGGTAGTTGTTGGCGCAGAAGTTCAGCACCTCGGCGCCGTCGCGGCCGATGGGGCCGGCGGTGATGCGGTTGCCCTGGGCGGTGGTGATCACCCGCTCGTGCTTGTAGGTGCCGGCCTCCTCGAGGGCGGCGAGCTCGGCGGTCAGCTGGTCCTTGAGGGCGGTGTACATGGGAGCCTCCGGGTCGTTCGGGTCGTGGGGTGCGGGAGCGGGCGCGGTCAGTCGTCGAGGGCGCTCCAGTCCAGGAGCACCTTCCCGGCCGAGCCGGCCTTCGCGAGGGCGAAGCCCTGCTCCCAGTCGGTCGCGGGCAGGACGTGGGTGATGGTGCGCTCGATCGCGCCGCGCAGCGTGGGGGACGTGGAGAGCATCGCGCTCATCGCGTTCCAGGTCTCGAACATCTCGCGGCCGTAGATGCCCTGCAGGGTGAGCATGCGGGTGACGACGACGGTCCAGTCGATCTCGAACCGCGTCGCGGGCAGTCCCAGCAGGGCGATCTTCCCGCCGTGGTTCATGTTCTCGATCATCTCCTGCAGGGCGCGGGCCTGGCCCGTGATCTCGAGGCCCACGTCGAAGCCCTCGCGCATCCCGAGGCGCCGCTGCGCATCGCGCACCCGCGTCGTGGAGACGTCGAGGACCACGTCGGCCCCGCACTCCTCGGCCATCGCCAGGCGCTGCGGGGAGATGTCGGTGATCGTGATGTAGCGGGCGCCGGCGTGGCGCGCGACCGCTGCGGCCATCTGGCCGATCGGTCCGGCCCCGGTGATCAGCACGTCCTCGCCGACGAGCGGGAACTTCAGCGCCGTGTGGACGGCGTTGCCCAGCGGGTCGAAGGCGGCGCCGAGCTCGGGGCTGATCAGGTCCGTGCGGCCGTCGTGCTCGTGCACCCAGACGTTCTCGTGGGGGAGCGTCACGTACTCGGCGAAGGCGCCGTCGCGCTGCACGCCGACGGAGCACACGCGGTTGCACATCTGGCGCCGCCCGGCGCGGCAGTTGCGACAGGTCCCGCACACCACGTGGCCCTCGCCGGAGATCCGATCGCCGACGCGCACGTCCGTGACCTCGGCGCCGATCTCGACCACCTCGCCGTAGAACTCGTGGCCGGGGGTGAAGGGGACCGTGTCGCACATCGACTCCGCCGAGGCGTCCCAGGCGAGGATGTGCAGATCGGTCCCGCAGATCCCGGTGCGGAGCACCCTGACCTTGACCTCCCAGGGCCCGCAGCCGGGCTCCTCGACCTCGGTGAGCTCGAGGCCCTCTCCGAGAGCGAGCTTGCGCAGTGCGCGCATCAGACCTCCTCGTCCGGCTCCGTCCGGAGCATCGTGGGACCGGCGCCGGGGCGCGGTGCGGGGGTGGGCATCGCGTCGGGCGGTCCGTCGGCCCCGGGTGGGACGCCGACGCGACGAGGATACGGCGCGGCGACCCCTCGCGCGGGGGAGCACGGGACCTCGCCCCGTCCCGGCCCGTAGACTCGACTCCGCCATGACCACGCCCCCCTCGAGCCCTGATCCGTCCGTCGCGACCCCGGGCGGCCCGGCTCCGTCCCCCGGGTCCCCCGGCCCGCGGATCTCCTACCCGTCGGACCTCCCCGTCTCGCAGCGCCGCGAGGACATCCAGGCCGCGATCCGGGACCACCAGGTGGTGGTGATCGCCGGGGCGACCGGCTCGGGCAAGACCACCCAGATCCCCAAGATGCTGCTGGAGATGGGGTACGGGGAAGGCCGCCGCCTGATCGGGCACACGCAGCCCCGCCGGATCGCCGCCCGCTCCGTCGCCGGGCGCATCGCGAGCGAACTGGGGGAGACCCTCGGCGAGGGGACCGTCGGCTTCCAGGTCCGCTTCACCAAGCAGACCGCCCGCGGAGCCCGGCTCAAGCTCATGACCGACGGCATCCTGCTCGCCGAGATCGGCCGCGACCGGCTGCTGAAGCGCTACGACGCGATCATCATCGACGAGGCCCACGAGCGCTCCCTCACGATCGACGTGATCCTCGGCTACCTCCGCCAGATCCTGCCGCAGCGTCCGGATCTCAAGGTCGTCATCACCTCGGCGACCATCGACCCGGAGCGCTTCGCCGAACATTTCGCCGCGGTGCTGCCCTCGGGAGAGAGGCGCCCGGCGCCGATCATCGAGGTCTCAGGCCGGACCTACCCCGTGGAGGTCCGGTACCGGCCGCTCGTGCTCGAGCCGGAGATGGACGAGGACGACGAGCTGGAGGACGTCCACTCCGTCGAGCGGGACCTCACCCAGGCGATCACCGACGCCGTCGACGAGCTCGCCGCCGAGGGACCCGGCGACATGCTCGTCTTCCTGCCCGGTGAGCGGGAGATCCGGGAGATCTCCGACGCCCTCACCGCGCACCTGGCCCGCGGGACCCGCGGCCGAGCGGCGCTGCCCGTCGAGGTGCTGCCCCTCTTCGGTCGGCTCTCCGCGCAGGACCAGCAGAAGATCTTCTCCCCGCCCCCGTCGGGCACCTACCGTCGCATCATCCTCTCGACCAATGTCGCCGAGACCTCCCTGACCGTCCCCGGCATCACGTACGTGATCGACTCCGGCCTCGCCCGCATCTCCCGCTACTCCCAGCGCACCAAGGTGCAGCGGCTCCCCATCGAGCCGATCTCCCAGGCCAGCGCCAACCAGCGCTCCGGCCGCTCCGGGCGCACCCATCCCGGCGTGGCGATCCGCCTCTACTCCGAGGAGGACTTCGAGAGCCGGCCCGAGTTCACCGAGCCGGAGATCCTGCGCACCTCGCTGGCCTCCGTGGTGCTGCTGATGACCTCGCTGGGCCTCGGCGACGTCGAGTCCTTCCCCTTCGTCGAGCCGCCCGCGAGCCGTGCGATCGCCGATGGCGTGCGCCTGCTGGAGGAGCTCGGCGCGATCGAGGACGATCCGCAGTCGCCCGGCGGGCGCCGCCTCACCCGCATCGGCCGCGATCTCGCCCGCTTCCCGCTCGACCCACGGATGGCCCGCATGCTCCTCGAGGCGAACCGCCTCGGCGCCCTGCGCGAGGTGCTGATCATCGTCGCCGCCCTCTCGATCCAGGACCCGCGCGAGCGGCCCCTCGGGCAGGAGCAGCAGGCCCGCGAGAAGCACAAGCGCTTCGAGGACGAGACCAGCGACTTCCTCGCCTACCTCAACCTCTGGAACCACCTGCAGCAGCGTCGGAAGGATCTCTCCTCGAGCGCCTTCCGCCGCGAGGTGCGCGCCGACCACCTCCACTACCTGCGCATCCGCGAGTGGTGGGACCTCCACGCCCAGCTGCGCGACATGGCCAAGGACGCGGATCTGCGCGCCAACGAGCACGACGCCACCCCGCAGGCCATCCATCAGTCGCTGCTCGCGGGGCTGCTCAGCCACGTCGGCCTCCTCGACGACCGCACCCGCGAGTACTCCGGCGCGCGCGGCGCGCGCTTCGCCCTGTGGCCGGGCTCTGCGCTCGCCAAGAAGCGCCCCGACTACGTGATGGTCGCCGAGCTCGTGGAGACCTCGCGGCTCTGGGGCCGCACCGCCGCCCGCATCGACCCCGCCTGGGCCGAGGAGATCGGCGCGCACGTCGTCAAGCGCTCCCACTCCGCCCCGCACTGGTCCTCCAAGCAGGCGGGCGCCATAGCCCACGAGAAGGTCACCCTCTACGGCGTGCCGCTCGTGGCGGACCGCGTGGTCGGCTACGGACGCATCGATCCCGAGGCGGCCCGCGACATCTTCCTCCAGAACGCCCTCGTCGAGGGGGACTGGCGCACCCGCCACCACTTCTTCCGCGACAACCGGGCCCTGATCGCGCGGCTCGAGGAGCTCGAGGCGAAGACCCGCCGACGCGACCTGCTGATCGGCGACGAGCAGGTCTTCTCCTTCTACGACCGGCGGATCCCCCGCGAGGTCGTCTCCGGCCGCCACTTCGACACCTGGTGGAAGTCCCAGCGCCACGAGACCCCGGACCTGCTCACCCTCACCGAGAAGGACCTCCTAGCGGCCGATGAGGAGACCACGGCCGCGATCGCCGCGGACTTCCCCGACACCTGGGTCCAGGGCGATATCACCCTCCCGCTCAGCTACTCCTTCGGCGAGGTCGGGTCGAAGGGTGCCGAGGGCGTCACCGCGACGATCCCGCTCGCGGTGCTGAACCGGCTGCGGCCCGAGGGTTTCGACTGGCTCGTGCCCGGCATGCGTGAGGAGCTGGTGACCGAGCTGATCCGCTCGCTCCCGAAGCCGATCCGGCGGCATCTGGTCCCCGCGCCCGAGCGCGCGAAGACCGTCGCCGCGACCCTCCACGACGACGACCCGGAGTCCGGGGAGGCCTTCGTCGAGGCGGTCGCCGACGAGCTGGTGGCCCTGCCCGGCGTGCCCGACGACCTGCCGCTGTACGGACCCGAGTTCGACCTCGCGAAGCTGCCGGACCACTTGCGGATGCACTTCCGGGTGGTCGATGCGCAGGGCAAGCAGATCGGAGCGGGCGATGATCTGGAGGCGCTGCGCGGCCGGCTCAAGCAGCGGGTCGACGCCTCCGTCTCCTCGCAGGGCGACGACCTGGCCCGCCGGGATCTCGACGGCTTCCCCGACAGCGGCGTGCCGGCGCTGCACGAGTCGACCGTCGGCGGGCTCAAGGTCACGGGGTATCCCGCGCTCGTGGCCCGCCGCGGCTCCGACGGCCGCCTCGAGCGCGTCGACCTCGCGGTGCTCGCGAGCGCCGACGAGCAGACCCTCGCCCACCGGGAGGGGGTCATCGCGCTGCTGGACCGCGACCTCGGCACCGAGCTGTCGACCGTGCTGAACGCCCTGCCCAACCCCACCAAGCTCGCCGTCGCCGGCTCCGAGTACGCGAGCACGGCGGCGCTGCTGGCCGACGCGACGCGCGCCGCGACGATCCATCTCGCGGGCGACGCCGCCACCATCCGCACCCGCGCGCAGTACGAGCAGCTGCTCGAGGCGGCCCGACCCCGGCACGCCGAGCTCGCGGCGCAGGCCGTCAAGGACGCCGCCGCGGCCCTCGCCGTCGACGCGAAGCTGCAGAAGGAGCTCTCGCGGGTCTCGTCCCTCGCGATCCTGTCCCACCTGACCCAGATCCGCGAGCACGCCGCCGGCCTGCTCGCGGACGGCTTCATCTCCCGCACCGGCGTCGATCGCCTCCCGGACCTGCGGCGTTACCTCGAGGCGGATCGGGTCCGGCTCGAGAAGCTGCCGGAGAACCCGCGCCGGGACGAGCAGGCCGCCTGGCAGATCGCCGATCTCGAGGGGTACTGGGCGACCCGACGTGCGGCGCTCGGTGCCCGTCGGCGCGCCGAGCAGGAGGCGCAGGAGATCGACTGGCTGCTCGAGGAGCTGCGGGTGAGCCTGTTCGCGCAGACCCTGGGCACCCGCGTCTCCGTCTCGGACAAGCGGATCCGCCAGGCGATCGCCGCGCTCTGAGCCCCGGACGGACCGAGGCCCGCGCGGGGTGAGCCACGCCTCCGCCGCCTGCGCCGGAGCGGGACCTTGCGGAAGTTTTACCCGCGCGCCGTGATCCGTCGGCGTCTCCGCTCGGCCGCCCCGGCCGCGACGGCCGGGAAGCGTCCCCGACCGGTGCGGACGTCGCCCGGACCGTTCTGCGCAGAGACCCCAAGCGGTGGTCATGGCGATCCCAAGAAGGGCGGCGCACGGCTCCGACCTGCGACATCGCTCTCTTCCCTGCGGCGTGGGTCGCGCCTACGGTGGCACGGCCCGCGTCCCGGGCGATCGATCCGCCGTCTCCCGAAGGAACTCCCGCATGCTCGGCTCCCGCTCCACCGCCCTCGTCGCCTCGGCGCCGTCCCCGCTCCCGCGACGTCGCACGCTGCTCGTCGGCGCGCTCGGCGCCGGGGCCCTCCTCGGACTCGGGGTGACCGCGCCGGCTCGGGCGGATGACGTGTGGACCGAGGAGTTCATGACCCGGCCGGAGACCCGCGAGGGCTTCGACGTGAACGCCCTGGACTCCTGGCAGGACCAGAACGCGCGGTTCATCCTCTCCGTGATCGCCGGGCACGGCCTGGGGCGCGAGGCGGCGCGCATCACCCTGATCACCGCGATCGTCGAGTCCTGGCTGCGCAACTACGAGCCCGCCGTCGACCTCGATTCCGGCGGTCTCTTCCAGCAGCGGCCCTCGATGGGCTGGGGCACCGCCGCTCAGGTCCGCCACAAGAAGCTCGCCGTCGACGCCTTCCTCGGCCTCTCCGAGCACTCCGAGGCGCCCGGCCTGCTGCAGGTCGTCCCGGAGTACGAGGCGTGGGACCCGGGTGCCGCGGCGCAGGCCGTGCAGGCCTCGGCCCACCCCGAGCGCTATCACGAGCAGATCCCGGCCGCGGACGCCCTGTGGGACCGGTTCGCCGACAGCGTGGTGCCGTACACCGCCTGATCGGCACGCGCTCTCCGCGGGCGGAGCGGCTGTCCGGGGTGCCGGGCACGCCCGGCGCGGCGCGGGTGCACGGGGCCCGATGCGCTCGTTACGCTGTGCCTCATGTCACCGTCGCCATCCGTCAGCTACTCCATCACGATCCGCCTCGAGTTCGAGGCGCGGTCCGCCGCCGTCAGCGACATCACCAGTCGCATCGAGCAGCATGGGGCGACCGTCACCGCCCTCGACGTCTCCGCCTCCGGCCCGGAGCGGATGCGCGCGGACATCACGGTGCTCACGGCCGGCCACGACCACGCGATCGAGGTCGTGGAGTCGCTCAAGGGACTCGACGGCGTCGAGCTCGGCAAGGTCTCCGACCGCACCTTCCTCGCCCACCTCGGGGGCAAGCTCACCGTCGAGTCCAAGCTCCCGATCCGCCACCGCGACGACCTGTCGATGATCTACACGCCGGGCGTCGCCCGCGTGGTCAAGGCGATCGCGGAGAACCCCGAGGACGCGCGCCGCCTCACCATCAAGCGCAACACCGTCGCCGTGGTCTCCGACGGCTCGGCGATCCTCGGCCTCGGCGACCTCGGCCCGCTCGCCGCGATGCCGGTGATGGAGGGCAAGGCCGCTCTCTTCAAGCGCTTCGCCGGCATCGACGCCTTCCCCATCTGCCTCGACGCGCACACGGTCGACGAGATCGTCGCGCACGTGAAGGCCATCGCGCCGGTCTTCGCGGGCATCAACCTCGAGGACATCTCCGCGCCGCGCTGCTTCGAGATCGAGGACCGGCTGCGGGCCGAGCTCGACATCCCCGTCTTCCACGACGACCAGCACGGCACCGCGATCGTCGTCGTCGCGGCCCTGCGCAACGCCCTGCGCGTGGTGGAGAAGGACATCGCCACGACCCGCATCGTGCTCTCGGGCGCGGGCGCCGCGGGCACGGCGATCCTGCGTCTGCTGCGCGCGGCCGGTGCCCGCGACATCGTCGTCACCGACATCCACGGCATCGTGCACGAGCGACGCGAGCAGCTCGAGGGTCGCCTCCCCTGGATCGCGGAGGTCACCAACCCCCGCGACCTCACGGGCACCCTGCAGGACGCCGTCGTGGACGCCGACGTCTTCATCGGCGTCAGCGCCGGCAACATCCTCACCGCCGCGGACGTCGCGACGATGGCCGACCGCTCGATCGTGTTCGCCATGGCCAATCCGACCCCGGAGATCGACCCGTCCGAGGCGGCCAAGCACGCCGAGGTCGTCGCCACCGGCCGCAGCGACTTCGCGAACCAGATCAACAACGTCCTCGCCTTCCCGGGGGTCTTCCGCGGGCTGCTCGACGCGCACGCCACCAAGGTCAGCGACCGCATGCTGCTCGCCGCCGCGAAGGCGCTCGCCGACGTGGTCTCCACCGAGGAGCTCAACCCCACCTACATCGTGCCGAGCGTCTTCCACGACGGGGTCACCAAGGCGGTCGCGAGCGCGGTCGAGCAGGTCGCTCGCGAGGAGGCGGGGACGGTCGACACCATCACCGGTGCGATGCGGCCGGTCTACGCCGACGAGATCACGCTGGAGAGCTGAGCCGGGCCCTCCGGCGGCACCGGCCGCCGGAGGCCTCAGACCATGTCGCCGTCGAACGCGTCGGCGTCGGCGTCAGCGGCCGTGACGGATCGGCGCCGCTCGAGGATCCACGCGCCGAGACCCACCCCGATCCCGAGCACGCCCGCGACCGCATCGCCGAGGTCTCCCGACCGCTCCGGCAGGGCGAGGGATTGGACCAGCTCGACCAGCAGCACCTGCGCGAGCGCGACGATCACCACCCAGCCGATCGGGAAGCGGCGCCGCGGCGCGAGCAGCCGACCGAGCGCCCACACGGTGAGGGCGAGGACCACCAGGTGGTAGATCTTGTCCAGTCCCGGCACCCCGACGCCGGGGGTCCCGGAGGGGATCGACGGCAGGTAGAAGCCGCTGTTCAGCACGAGCGCGAGCACCGCGAGCACGATCCGCAGCGGCAGCGATCCGCCGACCTCCCGGATCTGGACGGGCAGGTCGAGGGCGAAGCGAAGCGGCGCTGACATGGGCGGCATTCTCTCCGGAACCGTGACCTGGATCGGGGAGGCGGGGCCGTCCGCCGCCCAGGGACTCCGCTAGTCTCGACGTGTCTCGAGAGATCGACCCCTGACCCCGGGAGCAGCCATGTCCTCCACCTCTGATCCGTCCCGCATGGACCCGTACAGCGACCAGCCCGGTGCCGCGCCCGGCAGCACCGCCGTGCTGGACCGGCAGGTCCAGGAGCGGGAGCAGACCACCGACGACGGCGATCACGACCGGTTCGCCCACTACGTGCGCAAGGACCGGATCACGCAGGCCGCGCTCGACGGCACCCCGGTGATCGCCCTCTGCGGCAAGGTGTGGGTCCCCGGCCGCGACCCCAACAAGTACCCGGTCTGCCCGGAGTGCAAGGAGATCTACGAGGGTCTGCGCGAGCCCAACGACGGCGGAGACGGCGCGGGCGGCTCCGGTGGCAAGGGCGGGGGCGGCGGCTTCCGCGGTCTCTTCGGCGGGCGCCGCTGACCCCGGACGGCGACGCTCTCTCCCCTCCGTCCGCCCGACACGCCCGGGGGACTTCCTCACATCGGTCGCGCGGGCGGGTCGTCGGTCCTCAGCGGTACGGTGGAGCACGCTGTGACGACACCATCCCTGTTCTCCACCGGCGATCCCCGTCGGCCCTCCGAGGCCGCCGCGCGATCGCTCCCCGTCGCCTACCCCGAGCGCGCCGCCTGGGGCACGGTCCCGAAGCTCCGTGCCTGGCAGGCGGAGGCTCTCGACCTCTATCGCCGCACCGCGCCGAAGGACTTCCTCGCGGTCGCGACGCCCGGTGCGGGCAAGACCACCTTCGCGCTCCAGATCGCCGCGGGCCTCCTCGCGGAAGGGACGGTCCGGCGCATCACCGTGGTCGCCCCGACCGAGCATCTGAAGACCCAGTGGGCGGACTCCGCGGCGCGCGTCGGCATCTCCCTGGATCCGAACTTCTCGAACGCCCAGGGCACCCACGGCGCCCATAACCAGGGGGTCGCGATCACCTATGCGCAGGTGGGCATGGCCCCGGCGCTGCACCGCGCCCGCACCGAGGCCGATCGCACCCTGGTCATCCTCGACGAGATCCACCACGCCGGTGACTCCCTCACCTGGGGTGACGGGGTCCGGGACGCCTTCGATCGGGCCACCCGCCGCCTGTCGCTGACGGGAACACCGTTCCGCTCGGACTCCTCGCAGATCCCCTTCGTCACCTACGAGGAGGACGGCGAGGGCTTCTCCCGCTCGAAGGCGGACTACACCTACGGCTACGGGGAGGCGCTGCGCGACCACGTCGTCCGCCCCGTCCTGTTCATGACCTACTCGGGGCGCATGCACTGGCGCACCAAGACCGGCGACGAGGTCTCGGCCCAGCTCGGCGCCCACGAGACCAAGGACATCACCCAGCAGGCCTGGCGCACCGCGCTCGATCCCCAGGGCGAGTGGATCCAGTCGGTGCTCTCCGCCGCGGACCGCCGGCTCACCGAGGTGCGCCGTCACGTGCCGGACGCCGGCGGGCTCGTCATCGCGACCGACCAGAAAGCCGCCCGCTCCTACGCGGAGACGCTGCGCGAGCTGTGCGGGGAGGCGCCCACGGTGGTGCTCTCGGACGACGCGGGCGCCGGCAAGCGCATCGAGGACTTCTCCGCCTCCAAGGACCGCTGGATGGTGGCGGTGCGCATGGTGTCCGAGGGCGTGGACGTGCCCCGCCTCGCCGTCGGCGTCTACGCCACCTCGACCGCGACACCGATGTTCTTCGCGCAGGCGGTGGGTCGCTTCGTCCGCTCGCGGACCCGTGGCGAGACCGCGAGCGTCTTCCTGCCGACGGTGCCGATCCTCATGGCCCACGCGGCGGCGATGGAGGAGGAGCGCGACCACGTGCTCGACCTCCGTCCCGCCGAGGGCGATGCCGAGACGGGGCTCGACGAGTCGCTGATCGAGGAGGCGAACCGCACCGAGCGCGCCTCCGATCAACTGGAGATGAGCTTCGAGGCGCTCGAGTCGCAGGCCTCCTTCGACCGGGTCCTCTTCGATGGTGGCGAGTACGGCGCGGGCGGCATGATCGGCTCGGAGGACGAGCAGGAGTTCCTCGGCATCCCCGGTCTGCTGGATGCGGACCAGATGCGCGCCGTCCTCCAGCAGCAGCAGGCCGAGCAGCAGGCGCGCCGCCGCCGCAACGGCGCCGAGCAGGCTCCCGTCACCCCCGGCGTGGTCGACCATCGTCGGCTCATGGACCTGCGCAAGGAGCTGTCCTCGCTGGTCTCGGCCTGGTCCAAGAAGTCGGGCTCCCCGCACGGCTCGGTCCACAACACGCTGCGCTCGCGCAGCGGCGGCCCGGCGGTCGCGCAGGCCAGCGCCGAGCAGATCCAGGCGCGGATCGACATCGTCCGCGGCTGGTTCGTCGGCCGACGCTGATCCGACCGACCGACCGGCCGAGCGAGCGGGAGGGCGGTCGATCGTTCTGCGCTCAGCGCAGCACGCGGGCGGCCTCCGTGCCGTCGGTGACGGTGGGGATCGCGATCGGCCCGTCGGGCCTGTCGTCGGCGACCAGGCCCAGCTCGGCGACCGAGGCGCGGTGCCGCTCCCGTGCCCGCCGCACGCGCTCGGGACCGCGCAGGTCCTCGACGGGCTCGCCGTCGCGGATCAGCGGGACCTGCAGCGGGCGCAGCGAGGTGCGACCCCAGTCCGGGGAGGCGTCGGCCGAGGTCAGCTCGGCCATCAGCTCCCGTTCGAACTCGGCCACCTCGGACTCGCCGGGCAGCACCAGCTCGGCGTGCGCCCGATCGCCGACCAGCACCCGGTAGGCGTGCTTGCCCGCCCCGAGCGTGGCCTTGTCCTTCGACTGCTTGCCGACGGGATGCATGAGCCCGTCGGAGCCCTCCCGCTCGACGAGCTTGTACACGAAGCCGGGGGCGGGGTGCCCGCCGCCGGTGACCAGCCGGGTGCCGACGCCGTAGCCGTCGAGCGGGGCGTCGGCGAGGTCCTCCATGCGGTGCTCGTCGAGGTCGCCCGTGGCGGTGATGCGGGTGCCGGTGGCCCCGAGGCCGTCCAGCAGGGCGCGCAGGCGGACGGCCTGCTCGGTGAGGTCTCCCGAGTCCAGCCGCACCGCGCCCAGCTCGGGGCCGGCGAGCTCGACGGCGGTGCGCACCGCCTCCTCGACGTCGTAGGTGTCCACGAGGACGGTCGTCCCGGGGCCCTGGGCGGAGATCTGGGCGGAGAAGGCCTCGGACTCCTCGTCGAACAGCAGGGTGAAGGCGTGGGCGGCGGTCCCGGCGACGGGGATCCGGTAGTGGGCGCCCGCGGCGAGGTTCGAGGTCGAGTCGAAGCCGACGACGTACGCTGCGCGCGCGGCGGCGATCGCGGCGTCCTCGTGCACCCGTCGGCCGCCCATCTCGATGCAGGGACGGCCGCGGGCGGCGGTGACCATGCGCGATCCGGCGGAGGCGACGCCGCTGTCGTGGTTCAGGATCGAGAGCACGACGGTCTCGAGCATCACGGCGTCCTCGAAGGTGCCCTCGATGCGCAGCACGGGGGAGCCGGGGAAGTAGAGCTCGCCCTCGGCGTACCCGTGGACGTCGCCGTGGAAGCGGTAGTCGGCGAGGAAGTCGAGCGTGTCCTCGTCGAGCAGCTCGAGCCCGCGGAGGTAGCGGAGGTCCGCCGTGTCGAAGCGGAAGTCGGCGATCGCGTCGAGGACGCGGCCGGTGCCGGCGAGCGCGCCGTAGCGGCGCCCCTCGGGGAGGGAGCGGGTGAACACCTCGAAGACGCATCGACGGGAGGCGGTGCCGGCCTCGCGGGCGGCGCGCAGCATGGTCAGCTCGTAGAGGTCGGTGAGCAGGGCGGAGGTCACGCGTCCACCGTAATGGGTGCGGGGCGGGCAGGGCGTGCACGGTCGCCGTAGAATCATCGGCATTGCCGTCCGCCGGGTCTCCGCGGGCGGCCCCGGCCGGTGAGGAGCGCGCATGCAGGACGTGGTGGCAGGAGCGGACCCGGGGACGGGGCCTCTCGGCGACCTCTCTCCGGGCGCGCAGGCCACGCTCGAGGTGGACGGGCCCTGGCGCACCGTCGTCTGGAACGACCCGGTCAACCTCATGAGCTACGTGGTGTACGTCTTCCGCAGCTACTTCGGGTACTCCCACCTCGTGGCCGAGCAGCTGATGATGCAGGTGCACGAGGAGGGGCGGGCGATCGTCTCCCGCGGGTCGAAAGAGAAGGCCGAGCGGGACGTGCAGGCGATGCACTCCTTCGGGTTGCGGGCGACGCTCGAGCGGGCGGGGGAGGGCTGATGGCGCATGCGTTCCGCCGTCGGCCCGACGGCACCGTCGCCTGCCGACTGGACGGCGAGGAGAAGGCGATCCTGGCCCAGGTCGCGCAGGAGACCGCCGATCTGATCCGGGCGGATCTCGGCCTGGACCCGGAGCGGGAGGCGGTCCGCCGGGCCGCCGAGAGCGAGGATCCGCTGCGTCGGCTCGAGGCGGAGTTCGCGGGCCGGGATGCGCGGGTCCCCTCGGACAGCGCGGTCAAGCGGCTGTTCCCCGATGCGTCGGAGGATCCGGACCTGGCGCGGGAGTACCGGCGGCTCGGGCAGCAGGATCTCGCCGAGGGCAAGCTGTCGGATCTGCATCGGGTGATCGCGCTGCTGGACGGGGCGGGTCCCGGTCACGGCGAGGTCGTGGTCGCGGCCGACGAGGCCGTGGTGGTGCTCCGCGCGTTGAACGACGTGCGGATCGTGCTCGCGGACCGGCTGGGCCTGCAGCGCGACGGCGACTTCGACACCGTGCGCATGCTCCAGCAGATCGGCGAGCGGGTGGAGGACCTCCCCGAGCGGGACGACGAGATGGTCGGCTCGGACGTGGTGATCGCGGTGTACGAGCTGCTGAGCTGGCTGCAGGAAAGCCTCCTGCGTGCTTTGGACTGATCGACGTACTGGCGAGGGACGAGCTGGTAGGAGATCAGTCGATCGGACGCAGGACTGATCGACGTACTGGCGAGGGACGAGCTGGTAGGAGATCAGTCGATCGGACGCAGGACTGATCGACGTACTGGCGAGGGACGAGCCGGTAGGAGATCAGTCGATCGGACGCAGGACTGATCGACGTACTGGCGAGGGACGAGCCGGTAGGAGATCAGTCGATCGGACGCAGGACTGATCGACGTACTGGCGAGGGACGAGCACTCCATTCCTGACACCTGTCCGAATCCGTTGTGAGACTGCACCCAGTGCGTGCGCCGTCACGGCGGGACGGGGGCCGGGACACTAGCCTGTCCGGGATGAATACTGCGCCGATCGGGATCCTCGACTCCGGGGTGGGCGGGCTGACCGTGGCCCGGGCCATCCTGGACCAGCTGCCGCGCGAGGAGCTCGTCTACATCGGCGACACCGCACACGGTCCGTACGGCCCGCGCCCGATCGCCGAGGTGCGCTCGCTGACGCTCGAGATCATGGACGATCTCGTCGGCCGGGGCGTGAAGATGCTGGTGATCGCGTGCAACACCGCGTCGGCGGCCGTGCTGCGCGATGCGCGCGAGCGCTATGACGTGCCCGTCATCGAGGTGATCCAGCCGGCCGTGCGCCGTGCCGTGACCGCGACCCGCAACCGTCGGATCGGGGTGATCGGCACCCAGGGCACCGTGAACTCGCGGGCCTACGAGGACGCCTTCGCGGCGGCCCCGGACCTGGAGATCACCACGCAGGCCTGCCCGCGCTTCGTGGAGTTCGTCGAGAGCGGCGTGATCACGGGCGAGGAGGTGCTCGAGGTCGCGGAGGAGTACCTCGCGCCGGTGCGTGCGGCGGGCGTGGACACCCTGGTGCTCGGATGCACCCATTACCCGATGCTCGCCGGTCCGATCAGTTATGTCATGGGCCCGGAGGTCACCCTGGTCTCGTCCGCGGAGGAGACGGCGCTGGACGTCTACCGCCAGCTGCGCGGGTCGGGACTGCTGCGGGAGGACGCGCACCTGCCGCGGCACGTGTTCGCCCAGACCGCGACGGGCACGGCGGGGGAGTCCTTCGCCAGGCTGTCCCGGCGCTTCCTCGGCCCGGCCCTGGACATGACCTCGACGCTCCCGGTGATCTCGGCATGAGGCTCCACGTCATCGGCTGCTCGGGCAGCTTCGCCGGCCCGGACGGCGCCGCCTCCAGCTACCTGCTGGAGCAGGAGGACGCCGACGGTCGCGTCTGGCGGGTGCTCATGGATCTCGGCTCGGGTGCCTTCGGCCCGCTGCAGTCCGTGATCGACCCCGCGGATCTCGACGCGGTGATCATCTCCCACCTCCACCCGGACCACTATCTCGACCTCACGGGTCTCGAGGTGTTCTGGGCCTACCACGAGCGGACCGACCTCCCTCAGCTGCCCATCCACGCGCCGGCACCGCTCCCGGAGCGGCTCTCGGCGGTGCTCAGCCGGGACGGCCGGATCCCCGACGGCACGGACCGTGTGCCCTTCGAGTACGGGGCGCTGACCGATGGTCAGGAACTGCGGATCGGCCCGTTCGAGATGACGGTTCGCGAGGTCCAGCACCCGGTCGAGGCGTACGGTTTCCGGATCCGCGCCGGGGGGAGCGTGCTCGCCTACTCGGGGGACACCGACGCCTGCCCGGCGCTGGACGAGCTCGCCGCCGACGCCGACCTCTTCCTCTGCGAGGCGGGGTACGTCGAGGGGCGCGACGACCGCTTCACGGGAGTGCACCTGACGGGCCGACGCGCGGGGGACTGCGCCGCGCGCGCCGGGGCACGGTCTCTCGCGCTCACCCACATCCCCGCCTGGACCGATCCGGAGGTGCCGCTGGCCGAGGCCCGCGCCGCCTTCCCGGGGGAGATCACGATGGTGCGACCGATGGATATCCTCGAGCTGTCATCCTGACCCTCGAGGAGAGGAGCTCCGTGAGCTCGCAGACCCCCACCCCCACCGGCGACCGTGTCGACGGCCGCACCCCCGAGCAGCTGCGCGAGGTGCGCATCACGCGCGACTGGCTCGACCACGCCGAGGGCAGCGCGCTGATCGAGTTCGGCCGCACCCGGGTGCTGTGCGCCGCCTCCTTCACCGAGGGCGTGCCGCGCTGGAAGAAGGGCTCCGGATCGGGCTGGGTCACCGCCGAGTACGCGATGCTGCCCCGCTCCACCAACACCCGCTCGGACCGCGAGAGCGTCAAGGGACGCATCGGCGGGCGCACCCATGAGATCTCCCGCCTCATCGGCCGATCGCTGCGCGCCGTGATCGACCTCGACGCGCTCGGTGAGAACACGATCCAGCTGGACTGCGACGTGCTCCAGGCCGACGGCGGCACCCGCACCGCGGCGATCACCGGCGCCTACGTGGCGCTCGCCGACGCGATCTCCTGGGGCAAGCGGCACTCCTCGATCCCTGCCGCGAAGGACGTGCTCACCGACTCGGTGAGCGCGATCAGCGTCGGCATCGTCGACGGCCGGCCGCTGCTGGACCTGGAGTACCGCGAGGACGTGCGCGCCGAGACGGACATGAACGTCGTCGTCACCGGGGCGGGCTCTTTCGTCGAGGTGCAGGGCACCGCCGAGGGCGCCCCTTTCGACCGGGCCGAGCTGGGCACTCTCCTGGACCTGGCGACCGCGGGCTGCGCGGATCTCGCCCGGATCCAGCGCGAGGTGCTGGCGGCCTCCCGATGAGCACCGCCGAGGTCCCGGCCGGGGCGCGGGTGATCCTGGCGAGCCACAATGCGAAGAAGCTGCGGGAGCTGCAGCGGATCCTCGCGGCGGCCGTGCCCGGCCTCGCGCCGGAGCAGGTGATCTCCTCGGCGGGCATCGCGCTCCCGGACGTGGTCGAGGACGAGGTCTCCTTCGAGGGCAACGCCCTGCTCAAGGCCCGCTCCGCGGCCGCGGCGACCGGGCTGCTGGCGGTCGCCGACGACTCGGGCATCGCCGTGGACGTGCTCGGCGGAGCCCCCGGCATCTTCTCGGCCCGCTGGTCGGGTCGGCACGGGGACGACGAGGCGAACAACGACCTGCTCCTCGCGCAGCTCTCCGACGTCCCCGACGCGCATCGCGGGGCACGGTTCGTGTGCGCGGCGGCGCTGGTGGCGGCCGACGGGACCGAGCTCGTCGAGCGCGGCGAGATGACCGGGCGCCTGCTGCGGGAGCGGCGCGGGGCGGGGGGCTTCGGCTACGACCCGCTGTTCGTGCCCGACGGGCAGGAGCTCACCTCGGCGGAGCTCAGCCCCGAGGCGAAAGACGCGATCTCCCATCGCGGGCGTGCCTTCCGCGCGATCGCCCCGCACGTAGCGCGACTGCTGGGCTGAACCGCCGGCCGGTCCTGATGGTGGGGCGGCTGGTCCGCCTCAGACCACGCCGACGTGGGCCAGCGCCCGCCGCACGAGCAGGTCGCGGCCGCCGTTCATCTCCTCGAGCGGAGAGCTGTCCCCGAGCAGCTCGTCGATCCCGAACCAGGACAGCTCGAGCGCGTCCTCCTGCGGGGCGGTCTCCCCGTCGATCGGCACGACGTAGGCGAGGGAGATCGCGTGCTGACGCGCATCGTGGAAGGGGGACACCCCGGGGGTCGGGAAGTACTCGGCGACAGTGAACGGGACGGGGGAGACGGGGATGCGCGGCATCGCCATGGGGCCGAGGTCCTTCTCGATGTGCCGTCCGATCGCCTCGCGGATCGTCTCGTGGATCAGGACGCGGCCGGAGACGATCGCGCGCACGATCTCCCCGTCGCCCGAGGCGCGCAGCAGCAGCCCGACCTCGGTGACGGAGCCGTCGAGGTCGGTCCGCACGGGGACCACGTCCACGTAGGTGATGGGCAGACGCCGGCGCAGCTCATCGATGCGCTCGCGCTCGAACCAGGCTCCCTCGGAGTCGACGGCGGTGCGGTTCATGGCTGCTCCTGGGGTGCGGGTGCTGCGGTCGGATTGAGAAGACGGGGACAGGGACGGGGACGGGGACGGGGAGAGACGCTGGGGTCGCTCCGTCGTGCGCGGGTCAGTCGCGCGCGGGCTCGAGGCCGCGCGGGCGCAGGTGGTGGTCCGGCAGGGCGAAGCGCGGTGTGCCGTCGCGGGGGACGGTGCGGGTGCGCGGGGCGAGCTCCTCGCCCGCGACCATGCTCACGGTCCAGGTCTCCTGCTCGGGGCCGGTGACCACCTCGAGCTGCGACAGGGTGCCGTTGGGGATCGAGGGCAGGTGCTCGCCGGTCACGCCGGAGAGCAGCAGCCGGATCAGGGTGCCGTGGGCGACGACCAGGAGGTTCTGGTCGGGACGCTGGGAGGCGATCTCGTCGAGCGCGGCGGTCGCGCGATCGATCACGGACTGCGTGGTCTCGCGACCGGGGAAGGTGCGCCCCGGGTAGCGGTCCTCCATCTCGCCGACGGGGTTCCCCTCGGCGGCACCCCAGTCGATCTCGACCAGTCGCGCGTCGGTGCCGGCGAAGGGGATCGCGTGGTCCTCCGCGATGATGCGCGCGGTCTCCTCCGCGCGGGACAGGGTCGAGGAGAGGGCGGCGTCCCAGGCGATCGGCGGCAGCGCGTCCAGTGCCCGGTGCGCCTGCTCGCGTCCGGTGTCGTTCAGCGGCACGTCGCTGACGCCCTGGAAGAGTCCCTGTCGGTTGAACTCCGTCTGGCCGTGGCGGACGAGACCGAACAGGGTCATGGAGGCTCCTACGGGATGATCGCGGACGGGTCGCGCAGCGGGCCCGGCCGCTGCGGCTCCCAGGGTACAACCGCGCTGGCCACGGGCGGGGAGGCCCCGTCGGCCCGGGATCCCGGGCCGACGGACGGTGCGCGAGAAGGGACTCGAACCCTCACGCCCTCGGGCACTGGAACCTAAATCCAGCGCGTCTGCCAATTCCGCCACTCGCGCGCCGGACCAGCCTAGCCGCAGCGCGCGGAGCCGACGGGTAGGCTCGAGGGTCGGTGGCGCAGGCCGACCCGCTCGCGGAGGACTCCGCGGCGGAGCCCGGCGCCCGCCCGACCCGGACCCCGTCCCGAGCATCCGTCCCGAGAACCAGGAGACCCCCATGAGCCCCCTCGCCGGCAAGACCGCCGTCATCACCGGATCCTCCCGCGGCGTCGGCGCCGCGACCGCCGAGCTCCTCGCCGCCCAGGGCGCGAACGTCGTCATCAACTACCGCCAGAAGGCGCCCCGCGCGAACAAGGTGGTCGAGAAGATCGAGGCGGCCGGCGGCCGAGCCCTCGCCGTCGGCGCGGACCTCACCGACCCCGAGGGCGTGCGCGCCCTGATGCGCGCGGCGGTCGACACCTTCGGCTCCCTGGACCTCCTGGTCCTGAACGCCTCCGGCGGCATGGAGTCCGACCTCGGCGAGGACTACGCGATGCGGCTGAACCGCGACGCGCAGGACGATGCGCTCACGGCCGGCCTCGAGCACCTGACCGAGGGCGGCCGCGTGGTCTTCGTGACCAGCCACCAGGCGCACTTCATCGACGAGGTCGAGACCATGCCCGAGTACGAGCAGGTCGCCCGGTCCAAGCGCGCCGGCGAGACCGCGCTGACCGCCCGCATCCACGAGCTGAGCGCGAAGGGAGTGTCCTTCGTGGTCGTCTCCGGCGACATGATCGAGGGCACCGTCACCGCGACCCTGCTCAACCGCGCCCGTCCCGGGGCGCTCGAGGCGCGGCGTGAGGCGGCCGGCAAGCTGTACTCGGTCGAGGAGTTCGCGGCCGAGGTCGCGAGGATGGCGACGGCCGACGTCGAGACCGGTCACGTCGAGCTGGTCGGCGGGGCCGAGGACTTTCTCGCCCGCACGCAGGGCTGAGACGCCCGGCACGTTACGATTCCCCTGACGAACCGACGAGCACCGGAGGCAAGTGGTGGCCAAGAAGCAGAGCCTGGACGACATGCGCGACGAGGCGTTCCGCCGGCAGGACAACCTCGCCGCGGACATCGACGAGCTGCTCGACCGCGTCAACCCCAAGAACGCCGTGACGCGCTGGAAGAACGAGCTGCTCGGATCGGTGAAGAGTTTTTCCGACGCCGGTGACGGGAAGACCGCCGCGACCCTCCCCGTGGTCGTCGGCGGCGTCATCGGCCTGGTCGTGATCGGTGGCGGGATCGCCGCGGCGGTGGCCCTGTCGCGCCGCGAGCCGACCCGCGGGCAGAAGGTCGCCGCGGTCATGAAGGACGCCCGCCGCGGCGCGGAGCGCTCGGCGAAGAAGGCTCGGAAGTCCGTCCGGAAGTCCTCGCTGCCGGTCCCGAAGGAGGCGGAGAAGCACGCCTCGGAGCTCGGCGCGATCCTTCAGGAGGCCGCGAAGCGCGCCGAGAAGAAGGTCGCCTCGGCCGGCTCCTGATCGCCCTCGCGGAGTTTGTACGAGACGCCTCGGTCCCTTCGGACCGGGGCGTCTCGCTGTCCGCGGCCGACGGGGCGGGGGACGGCGGGCTCAGTCGACCTCGCCGTCGACGTAGAGCCAGAGGCCGTCCTCGCGCAGGAACCGCGAGACCTCGTGCTGCCGCTCGCGGCCGCCCGGGCCCTTCGCGTGGGCGGCGAACTCGACGACCCCGGCGTCGTCGAAGGGGCCGCCCGCCTCGGTGCGGAGGATCTCGAGGCGCAGCCAGCGCCGCTCCTCGCGGAGGGAGTCCGCGAGCTCGGCCTCGTCGGGCCGGGTGCTCGGATGCCAGGAGCGCAGCAGATGCTCCACGTCGCCGGTGGCGAAGGCGGTGTAGCGGGAGCGCATCAGCGACTGGGCCGTCGGGGCCCGGCGCGCACCACGCAGCACCGGACCGCAGCAGGCGCCGATCACCTCCCCGCTCCCGCACGGGCAGCGGGCGTCATCGGGCAGGGGAGCGGGGGAGTGGGTCATCGCCCCAGTATCCCGGCCCGTCCGGCCCCGGTGGCAGGATCGGGGCATGGCCTCGTCCGACATGACTCCCGCTGCACCCTCGCCCGCCCCGCTCCCGCCGGGCTATCAGCAGAGTGCCGAGCCGCCGACGAGCGCGGAGTACGTGCGGCTCCGGCAGATCGCCGGGCTCAGCCCGCGCACCCCGGAGCAGGCCGCCGGGGCGCTCGCGAACAGCTGGGCCTGGACCACGGTGCGCACCGCGGAGGGCGATCTCGCTGCGATGGGCCGCACGCTCGGCGACGGCACCTGGTACTTCCACCTCGCCGACATCGCGACCGATCCCGGGCATCAGCGGCAGGGGCTCGGGCGAGCCGTGATGGAGGACCTGATCGCGCGGATCGAGGCGGCGGCGCCCCCGCATCCGTACATCACCCTGCTCGCCGATCCGCCCGGGCAGCGGCTCTACCGCTCCCTCGGATTTGTCGACTCGACGCCAAGCCTCGGCATGCGCCTGCCCCGCTGAAAGCGGCTCAGCGGCGTGACCAGCCCTTGGTCGACGGACCCACCGTCGGCCGCCAGCCGGTCTCGGACATGAATCGGAGCGAGGAGACCCGCAGGGAACGGCGCTGGGTGTCGAGCCGGGTCCCGACGAGGGCCTGGGTGATCTCGGGGTAGAACTTCGCGGGCCCGGACGCGCCGGCCTCGGTGCCGAGATCCTTCGCCCAGCGGCCGCGGGTGATCGGCTCGCCACCGACGTTGTAGAAGCCGCTGCCCGCCCGCAGCGCGGCGACGAAGGCGGTGCCCGCGTCGGAGTGGTGCAGCAGGGTGATGTAGCCGTCGGGCCGGCCGAGCAGGATCGGGTCCCCAGCCCGGGTGGCGCGCAGGGCGTGGGTGGTGTGCTGATCGCGGCCGAAGAGCTGGCCGAGGCGCAGGACCACCGCGGTGCGGCCGGCGGTCGCGAAGTCGACGGCGGCGCGCATCTCCCGGACCCGAGGGCGGAACGCCTGGTTGCGGACGCTGAGCGGGAGGTCCTCGCCGATCCAGTCGGTGCCGTTGTCCGGGTACATGAAGATCGAGGACTCCTGCACCAGGCGGCGTGCCCCGGCCTCGGCGGCCGCCTTCGCGATGGCGACGGAGGCCTCGAGGTGGAGACGGTCGTCCTCCCGCCAGGCGAGCGGACGCAGTCCCGCCATCCCGACGGGGACGTGGGCGAGGGTGTTCATGACGACGTCGTGACCGCGGAAGGCCCGGGCGAGGTCGGCGTGATCGAAGACGTCGGCCACGATCGCGGAAGCTCCGCGCCCCTCGATGATCGGGACCCCGGAGTCGCGTCGAGTGATCCCGGTGACCTCGTGGCCGGCGGCGACGAGCGCCTCGACGGCCTCCTGGCCGAGAACTCCCGTGGCACCGGTGATCGCGATCCTCACGCTGACCTCTTTCCCGAGTGCCCTGGCCGGGGCCTCGCGCGACGACTTTCCTGGATGCTCGAGTCTAGGGGATCCGGTCCGGTCGACGCGTCGCCGACCGTCCCGCGCGTGCAGATCCCGGGGAGGTCCGTGGCGGACGAGACAGGGAGGGGATGCAGCATCGCCGCTGTTCGCTCGCTCACAGAAGGGCCGCTGCGGTTGGACGGGAGGGGACTTGGGGGTAGAGTTCTTCTCCGTTGGCGCCATTAGCTCAGTTGGTTAGAGCAGCTGACTCTTAATCAGCGGGTCCGGGGTTCGAGTCCCTGATGGCGCACCCGAGGAAGAAGCCCCACCGGTCAGCCGGTGGGGCTTCTTCGTGTCTCGGAACAGTCCGAGGCCGTCAAAGAGGTCCCCCACGGACACGTCGAAGTACTCGGCGACCAGCTCTACCTCGTTCGCCTTCCAAGGGGCCTCGCCCTTGACCTTGGCGAACACAGTGGCGCGACTTGCCCCGATGATCGGAGCGAGCTCCGCATTCTTGACCCCTCGGCCGGCAGCCAAGGCCCGAACGGCAGCGGCGATCCGCTGGTCGGCGGTTGCAGCCGGGGACTCTTCACGGTTCGAAAGTTCGCTCATGAGTCCAAGGGTACCGCCGCTGTCGAGCCACGCCTAGACACTTTGAGCCAAGACTGTTGTCGCGTCTAGATTTCTGGACTACAGTCTGGCCTCATGAGAAGTCAGGCGCCGTACGCAGATCTTCTCCTCCGGCTGTCAGGGCACGGGGGGCTCTGGGACTGGGCCATGGAGCAGCGACGCTCCGTGCGGCCTCCCAACTGGGCCGAGCTCGCTGAGCGGCTCGCTGATGAGACCGAGGGGGCAGTCGTCGTGAAGGGCGACATGTTGCGGAAGTGGCTGCTCGCCGCGGAGGACGCCCGCGCCGAATGGCGGGAGAGCGCGATGCCCGAGGGGGCTCGACGATGAGCGCGGGCCGCGGTGGTGAGGCTGCGGAGTTCCGTCGGGTCATGGAGGCGCTGGCCTCCGATCCCGATGAGTGGAGCGGCGCGGCCGGCGATGCGTTCGTCTCTCTGATGCACCGGGTGCTCGCTCGCATGATCGCGAGTCGGGGCCGAAGCGCGTGTGGTGGCGGCTTATCTGTCGAGGCGGCCGATGCGGTTACCGAGGCTGTGCTGGTGGTCGCGGGGTCGGGGCAGCTGCCGATGGCGCAGAACGTCCAGAGGATCTTGGAGATGGAGCGGCCGCTCGGCTACGTAGTCGGCGCGGTTGCGAAGAACCTCGCTCGTGCAGATCTGGCCAGCCAGATGGGTGCCGGCTCACGGCAGGTCTCCCCCGGCACCGCGCGGATCCTGCATTTCTACGAGCTGGAGAGCTCGATGGAGTCGGATCCTCTGGATCGACTCTCTGCGGAGCCCGCATGGGTACGTGGGCAGGGCGAAGCGTCGCGTGAGGCCCGCGCGACCATCGACTCCTTCGTGGCGATTCTCGCGCAGCGGTTCAAGGTCCGGCCGGAGCTGTCGAGGCGTGCGCTCGAGATAGCGGGGACGTCTGCCGTCGATGGCGATATGGGCGTGGGATTGACCTCTGCGACGGCGCGGCGGCGGGCGAGTCGGTTCGTGAAGGAGTTGCCGGCGATGCGTGGGGCTTTCGATCGGGTTCAGGCTCAGGCGTTCGCGTGGCTCGTGTTCGGCACGGAGCGGCACCCGGAGTGGTCGTTCCTCGCGGAGTGCGCCCGGGCGGTGCGCAAGGGAGATGCAGTGACGGTCTCTCCGTGGCACGCGCGTCACGCACGCACGGTTGCTGCACGTCCTGGCCAGGTGCGGCGCGAGGAAGGCCGGCAGCCTGCCCTGTTCCCCCTCACGGGCGAGACGGTACGGCCGTGTCGCATATCGGCTTAGACAAACGGAGCGCCGACCCGTGGGGTCGGCGCTCCGAAAATCGGATTCGGAACTTCAAGGTTTTGGCGGCCTGTTCCGAGTCCTGAACCCCATCAATCGAGAAGATCAACGGGAGGTACGTGCCCATGCTACGTCGGACGGTGGCAGAGGATCAAGAATCCTTGTGGGCTCTGGGCCTGCTGATCGCGGGCCGGTCCCGCGTTCGTATCGGGCGCTGGGATGGCCGTAAGAGCAAGTGGCAGTACTCCACGCGCGACGAGCGGGACCTGACGGCAGAAGTGCCGGACAGGCCGGCGGCGGTGTTGCTGTATAACTCGCAGGCGCGGTGCCGGACGCTGGTGGTCGATGTGGACGTGCCGGGCGCCGAGGGGCTGGAGCTGCTGCAGCGGATCGTGGCACTGCTGGAGCGCTGCGGGGCACGAGTCGTCGTAGACCGTTCTCCCGCGGGCAAGCATCACGTCTACGTGCCCCTGCGCGACGGTCTGAGCGTCGACGAGGCAGGGACGTTGGCGAAAGCACTGGCGCGCCGCTTCCCGGGCGTCGATCCTCTGCCTCACACCACGGGCGCGATTTCGGGCTGCATCCGCACGCCGGGATCTCCGTACAAGGACGGCAGCGGCTACCAGGAGCTGGAGACGCCCCTGGATACGGCGCGGCGGGTGCTGCTGGAGCGCAACGGCTCCGAGGTGATCGGGGCGCTCCGCCGGGAGCTGACCGAGGAGCTGGCTGCGGGGGCTCGCGAGGGGATGACGCTGGCGCGTCCTCTGGAGGAGCTGGAGGAGGAGGCGGCGGTGCTGAACGCGCCGTTCGTCGGCCGTGTCATGGCTCCGCGCTTCGTGACCCTGGCTCAGGAGGGGCTGTACCGGGAGGCCGGTTATGGGGATCGCTCGACGGCGCGTATGGCGGTGCTGTGCGCGGCAGCGCGGGCGGGGCTGCGGTTTGAGGACGTGGTGGCCCGGGTGGAGGACGGGCGCTGGGCGGGCCTGGTCGAGCTGTTCCAGAACGCCAGCAAGCCAGGGCAGCTACTCGGCAAAGAGTGGCGGAAGGCGATCGCCTTCGTGGCGAACAGCCAGCGCACCAAGAAGTCTGTCCGCCACTGCAACACAAGCGAGGAGCTAGAAGTCACGAGGGGGGCACCCAGGGCTCGCACGAACGAGGAGATCGCGATTGACGAGCATCGCTTCATCCGGCGTTGGCGAGCGGTGCTGGCGGAGGTAGAGGCGCTGGAGCTGTCCGGGCCACGGGGGATGCATGCACGGTTCTTGCTGCGGGCTCTGGCTGCTGCCGCTCATCAGAAGGGCTTCCGGCACATCGAGTTCGGGGTGCGCTCTCTGTCACTGGCTCTCCCGGTTCAGCCCTCGACGGTCTCTCGCGTCCTAGCCGAGCTGCGATCTGCCGAGGACCCCTGGCTGGTGCTGGTACGAGAAGGCGAAGGAACCCGAGCTGACCTATACGAACTTCGCATTCCTGCCCGTCACGCGGAGCGCGTCGAGCGCGTCGAGCTGCCGAGCGGGAAGGTTCACGCCCTGCGGCCGGCCTTCCGTGAGCTCGGTGTCGTGGCGGCACTCGTCTTCGAGGCGATCGAGCACGGGGCTCGCTCGATCGAGGCGGCCCGGGTGCGCGCGGCGGTGTCGAGGTCAGCGGCCTATGAAGCACTGGAGCTGCTGCTGGCCTGGGGATTGATCGAGCGCGACGGCACGGGCCGGCTCCTGGCGGTGCCGTCCCGCTTGGGAGAGGTGGCCGAGCGCGTAGGTGCGGTCTTGGTCGTGGGGCTGCTGGTCGAGCGGTTCCGCGCCGAGCGGCGCGCGTGGATCGAGCACCTGTCGCGCCACGCGGTGTCGGCCGAGTGGTGGGCTGCGGTCGTGAGGGATGGTCCGCCGCCCGATGTAGACCTGGAGCCGGAACTAGTAAGCGTCGCGTAGCGCGGTGTCGTGGTGGGCGCGCTTGTCGATGAGGACAGAGAGAAGGAGGAGCTGCCATGTGGATTTTCAGGGTGCGCAAGGTGCAGATCGCACTGGCTGCGGTGGGGGCGATCGTTCTAGTCCTCATCGGCCTGGCGATTGTGGGCCAGTTCTCCACGGTGCGGGAGGACGAGAGGATCGACGTGAGACCGACGAGCGAGGAGCACAGCGTGGTCGGGCTGGATGATCCGACCCAGGAAGCCAACCCGGTGGTGCTGCCCCTGCCGAGCACCAGCGAGCCCCAGGAGCTAGCTCCCGCGGTCGCCGAGGTGCTTGGTAGCGCGGACACGGCCCGGTTCCAGGAGGAGTACTACGTGGCGACCATCGCGTCGGCCGCGCCGGAGATTCCGAACGAGGGTGCGGAGCCTACGACTCCCCAGCAGTGGGCGCAGCAGGTCGTGACGACGGCGTGGAAGTCCGATCCGTGGGCCGATCGGGCGCAGTACAAGACGAGCGATGAGTTCACGGCGCAGAAGGTGACGGCGGTCGAGACCGCCGAGTTCCTGGACTACTTCGCGCCGGCCACGGCGCAGGGCTCCGAGCAGGCGCGGGAGTACCTGACCGGCGAGGGACTGGTGGTGATGGAGGTCGAAGGTGTCATGCGGCGCGAGCTGACTGACCCCGAGGACGGCGTGCGGAAGCAGCAGGACATGGGCACGGTCACCTGGACGGTGGCGATGCTGTGCGCCGAGGGCGAGGACTGCAAGGTGTTCCTCGCGGTGCCCGGCACGCTCGAAGAAGCAGCGGAGGAGGGCTGAGCCATGGGCGATCTGTTGAAGGATCTCGCCGGAGGGGCTGGCACCCTTGTCGGTGGTCCGGGGACGGCGCTAGGGACCGTCGTTGGTGGCAATGCTTCCCCGCTGAACCTGGTCGGCAACGCGGCCCAGGATGCGATCGGTGATGCGATCGAGGGCAAGGCCGAAGAGTTCCTGTGGGACCTCGCGCAGAGCGTCGTGGACGGCACGCAGGTGCTGTTCCACATGATCGTGGACCTGATGCTCCAACTGTCCGAGCCCCAGGTAACGGGGGAGTTCATCTACACGATGGGCGGGCGGATCTTCTTCATTAGCCTGCCGCTGATCGTCGCGTTCGCGGCGCTGCGCATCATCTCGGCGTCGGTCCGGGCGCAGGCGCTCACCGGGGCGCGGGATGCCTTCATCGGCGCGGGAGTGTCGGTGCTGGGAACGGTGGCGCTGGTGCCGCTGACGGCCATAGCGGTGCGAGCGGTCGATGCCGTGGCAGACGGGATGCTGAGAGCAACACTCGCTGATGGTGACCAGTTCGTCGATGAGGTCATGGCAGCGGTCGTGCAGCTGGGGACCTTGGTGGGGAACCTCGTCGGCGGCTCGGAAATCTCCGGCCCGATCTCGCCGTGGGAAGTGCCGGCGGGAGGCGTCATCGCCACGTCGCTGATCTGCCTGGCTGCGGCGTTCTTGCTGATAGTCGCGTGCGTCATCATCGGGCTGGCGCTGGTCGCGCGGAACATGCTGCTGTACATCGTGATCGTGGTCGGGCCGCTGTGCTTGTCCGGGCTGGCGTGGGGGCCGACCCGGCGGTGGGCGTCGATCTGGCTGGGCTGGATGGTGGCGCTGATCTTCACGAAGCTGGCGATCGTCGTCGTCATGGGTCTGGGAGTCTTGGCAGTCACCTCGACGATCCAGGCCGGTGCCATCAGCGCTGATCCGCTGCCGGGGCTGACCACGGTCCTGTCCGGGGTGCTGATGCTGATCCTGGCGGCATTCATGCCGGTGGCGTGCTTCGCTCTGTTCGGCTGGATGGGCGAGGCCGGCGTGCGGGAACTCCAGGGAGCTGCCTCCGGCGCGCAGGGAGCGCTCACCTCAGTGCCGGTGACGGCGCTGTCCGCGGGACAGACGGCCACCGGACGGCTGTCCTCGCTGCTGGATGGTGGAGGCGGCTCGGGCCAGGGCAGTAGTTCGGGCCTAGTCGGTGGAGAGGCCGGCGGTGACAGCGGCGGCGGTGGAGACGCTGACACGGCCGCTGAGACCGGCAAGGGTGCGGCGGTCGCCGCGACGGCCGGGTCCGGTGGCCTCGCTGCCGGCGCGGTGGTCGCCAGTGAGGTCGCTTCTGAGGCCGGAGAGGCTGGAGAGGGTGTCGCAGACGGTGTGCAGGAGAACATCGGCGGCGCGGTCTCCGAGACCACCGAAACCACCAAGACGGACGGCGACGGCCCTGCAGGTGCATCGAGCACGGCGGGTGGCGAGCAGTCGTACTCCGCGGAGGGGTCGGCGCCGGGGGAGAGCGCCGGGGACGGTGGCAGCTCCGCTCCGGTCATGTCCGATGTGCCGATGAGTGGCGAGGGGCCGGCGGCGGGGGAGCCGGCACCGGTCGAGGCACCGCCGGGTGGCACGGAGAGCAGCGTCCCGGTGGACGCGGCACCGGCGGCGCACATGCCGTTGCCGGAGCCGGCACCAGTGGCCACGGACACGGGGACCTCGCAAGAACCGGTCTCCTCGGACTTCCCTCCCGCACCGGCAAGCGCTCCGCTGGAGGTTCCGGTGACCGGTGAGAACGCGGAAGGGAGCACGTGATGGGTGACGGCGATGATCCGATCAGGCCGCTGGTGCCAGTGAGCGACGGCATGGACACGGCGCGCGAGCTGCTGATCTCCATCGCGGGAACGATCGCCAACACGGCGATCCTGGCGACCGTTGCCGCGCTCATCTTCGGGGCGATCCTCTGGGGTGCTGGCATCGTGCGCCAGCGTCCCGGCCTGAGCCAGAACGGCGTCCAGACCATCGTCGGCGCGGTCGCCTGCGCGATCGTCGCGGCGGGACTCAATGCGTGGATCGCATGGTTCGGGCAGCAGGCGATCTCGATCTGGAACTAGCGCAGGGGCAGCAACAGGGGGTGTTCCGGCGGAAGCCGGGGCACCCCCTCGTTGTGTGTCGTGACGGGCTGGCTTGTCCCTTCATGGGCGGTGAGAGGCACCGCCGCTGAGTCGTGAAGGAGCCAGCGATGTTGGACGAACTGCAGGCAGGAACCGACCCGGGGGTCGAGCCGACGTGGGAGGCGCTGCCCCCTGGGGTGCGGACGTTCCTGGTCGATGTGGTGGGAACGCTGATGAACGTCGGCATCCTCGCGGCCGTGGCCGTGCTGATCGCGGGAGCGCTCGTGTGGGGCTTCGGTTCGGTGAGCAACCGGCCCGGCGTCGGCAGTATCGGCGTGAAGATCCTCGCGATCGCAGCGGTCGTCGCGATCGTGTGCGCGGGCGCAAACGCGTTCATCGGGTTCTTCGCGGGCCAGGGCGTGGCGATCTTCTCCTGACCAGGAGAGCGGAGGAGGGAGGCCGGTATGGCTGTGGATACAGAGGAGCGCCGGGTCACTGCCCGGTTCCCGAGGCTGTCGGGCCGCGGCGTCATCATGGGCCTGGGGCCGGCCCAGCTCGTGCTGGTCGGAGTCGCGTTCGTGAGCCTGATCGCGGCGTTCATGACGGGGCGGTGGTTGTTCTTCGCGGCCGTCATCGTCGTGTCATTGGCCCTGGTGCCGACCTGGTTCACCGGCCGGCCGCTGATCGCGTGGGTGCCGCTGCTGTGGCAGTGGGTCCGGCGCAGTGCGCGCGGGCAGGCGTCCTACCGGGTGCGGCCGCTGGCCCCTCGCCCGGCCGGGACGCTGGGCCTTCCCGGGGATGCGGCACGGCTGCGGGTGCTGGTCGATCAGCGCACCGGGGCGGGGCTGCTGCACGATCCGAGCACGCGGACGCTGACGGCGATCGCCAAGGTCGAGCCGATAGACTCCTTCGCTCTCGCTGAGGGGTCCCGGCAGGACGTGGTGGCCGGTGCGTGGGGATCGCTGCTGTCGAGCTTCTGCACCGACTCCTCCAATGGCGTGACCCGCGTCGGGGTGCTGCTGCGCTCCGTCAGCGACGGCGGCGAGGAGATCAATGCGTGGTTCCAAGAGCACGGCAGCGATCAGGTCTCCCCGGCGGCTTATGAGGCGTACGCCGACTACCTCTCCCGGTCCCGCACCGATTCAATCCGGCATGAATCGTTCGTCTCGATCACGCTGGATATGAAGGTCGGCGGGGTGGCCGCGCTGATCCGTCAGGCCGGCGGCGGTGTGGCCGGCGGCGCGGAGGTGCTGCGTAGCCGCATGGAGTACGTGCGGTCGCAGTTCACGGAGGCGTCCCTGTCGTTCGTCTCCTGGGTCGGTTCGGATGACGTGGCGGTCCTGGCGCGCACCGCCTATGACCCGGACGTGCAGCCGGAGCTGGAGGCCCACCGGGAGGTGGGGCGGTCCCTGGCGGGGGCCGGTCCGATGGGGCTGGATGAGTCCTTCACCTACCTGCGGACCGAGGCCGGCTATCAGCGGGTGCTGCTGGCGGTGGAGTGGCCTCGCAAGGCCACCACGGCGGGGTTCCTCCAGCACCTCGTCGTTGCGCAGGTGCGGCATACGTTCGCGCTGATCTGCGAGCCGATCCCGACGCGGAAGGCCATGGCGCAGGCGCGGCGTGCCTCGACGTCGGCCGAGACGTCCCGGATCTGGGAGCGCAAGTCGGGGGCCGTGGACACCGTGGAGCGCAAGCGCGAGCGGGCGGCGCTGGCGCGTGAGGAGGAGGCGCTGGAGTCCGGGCACGGGGCGCTGAACTTCGCGGGCCTGGTGACGGTCTCGGGGCACACCCTCGATGAGCTGCGCATGGCCACGGAGCAGGTTCGCACGGCCGCGCTGCGGTCAGGGTGCGAGCTACGGATCATCGGTGGAGAGCAGGCGTCGGCGTTCATCGCCGGGGCGCTGCCGTTCGGAAGGGGTCTGTGATGGTCGAGGAACGCACCAAGCGCCGGGTGATGCGCGCCCGGTTCGGGGAGCTGTCCAAGGAGGAGCTGCGCGAGCTGCGCAAGGCCGAGCGCCGGCTGTTCTCCGATGCCCACAAGCAGGAGGCCGCACTGCGGTCACGGGTCGCGGAGCAGGAGAAAGCGGCCTGGCGGTCGCGGGACTTCCTGCCCGCGGCCGGCGAGGACGGGCCGGCGGCGCTGCGCACGCCCCGGTCGTTCGTCGCGCCGACCCATCGGGCGGATTCGGGGATTCTGGGGCTGGCGTATCCGTTCCTGGCGGACCCTGGGCTGGGGACCAAGGGGACGATGGTGGGGAGGAACCTGCTGGGGGGCAGCGCCTTCGTGTACGGGCCGTTTGACCTGTACAAGGAGGGCATCATTTCCGATCCGAACATCATCATCAGCGGCAAGGTGGGGGAGGGGAAATCGACCCTGGTCAAGGTGTTGACCAGCCGTGGGGCGGCGTTTAACTGCCGTTCCTACGTACCGGCCGACGTGAAGGGTGAGTGGACCGGTCCGTGTCGCGCGATCGGTGGTTCGGCGTTTGAGATCGGGCCGGGGATGCCGGCGCGGATCAACCCGCTGGCCAACCCAATCCACCGGCCTCCCTCGATCAGCCCGGAGGAGTGGGTCATCACCTCCCGGAACCGGCGCGCGATGCTGCTGGAGTCGATCGCGGAGCGGCTGCTGAACCGGGAGCTGTGGGCGATGGAGCGCAGCGCCCTGGCCTACGCGCTGGAGCAGGTCGAGCGACGCGAGCAGGAGGAACCGACGCTCGCTGAGGTGGTGCATGAGCTGTTCACCCCGGAGACGAACAGCGACGGCAAGGTGCCTGATGGGTTCGGCAGCCTCGTTGAGGTCGCCACGAACTCGCGGGAGGTCGGGCACGCGCTGGCGCGGCTGACGACCGGCGCGCTGAGCGGGGTCCTGGATCGCCGCTCGGATGGGGTGCAGTTCGATCCGTCCGACCCGATGGTCTCGGTGGACGTGTCGCGGCTGCGGGGCAGTGAGCTGCTGGACGTGGTGATGACCTGCACGTCGTCGTGGATGGAGTCGGCGCTGATGGACGGCACCGACTCGCGGCGGTACATGATCTATGACGAGGGGTGGCGCGTGTTCGCGCGGCCCCCACTGCTGCGCCGGATGCAGGAGCACTGGAAGGTGGCGCGCAACTGGGGCATCTCCAACGTGCTGGTGATGCACGGGTTCGGGGACCTCCAGACGGCCGGCGACGGTGGGGAAGCCTCCCGGGCCATGGCCGCGAACCTCGTCAACGACTCCTCCACCGTGATCTCGTTCCGGCAGTCCGGGAAGGCCGTGGCCGCGGCGCAGGAGATGTTGGATCTGACCGACACCGCCTCGAGCCTGCTGACCCGGCTCCGGCGCGGGCAGTCGCTCTGGCGGATCGGGCAGCGGATGAGCCTGGTCCAGATCACCCGCACCGAGCGCGAAGCGGCCCTGTTCGATACCGACGAGCGGATGGTGAGCCATGGCGCGGCGTGACACGCGGGATGAGATGCGGCGTCGAGCTGGAGGGCTCGATGCCGCACTGCCGTATCTGCTGCTGGCAGTGCTGGTGCCGCCGGGGCTGCTGTGGGGAGCCGGCTGGATCGTGGCGAAGCTGACCGGGCGGGCGTACAGCGCCGGCCCGGGGGAGCTGTGGGCGGCGATCACCGGTCCCGGGCAGGCTGGGGCCGCTCTCGGCGCGGGCTCGACCGTGGCCGTCTGGGCGGTGTTCGCGGTGCTGCTGGCGGCGGTGGGGGGCCTCGCCGTGGCGATGTTCCGCACGGTGCGCGGGCAGCGCGCGCAGCAGCGCCACGAGATCCAGAAGGAGAAGGGCCTGCCGGACAAGAGCGTGGTCGCGCGGGAGTACGGAGAGCGCTCCGTGATGACGCGGCGCAAGCAGATCCGGCCCGACTTCGTGCCCGAGGGTCGGCGTCCCCGGGTCGCGGACTACGCCTTCTATGACGGTCGCTGCCAGGGCGTGAAGGTGTACACCACCTTTGAGACCCCGACGATGTTGCTGGCACCGAGCCGGGTCGGCAAGACGCAGAACGTGATCGCGCCGCGGCTGATCGAGGCCCCCGGCGCGGTCCTGTCCACTTCCACGAAGACGGAGCTGGTGCGGCTGACGTGGGAGCACCGGGAGAAGCTGGGCGGTCCCATGCTGATCTGTGATCCCGAAGGTGTGGGCGCTGAGGCCGGCCTCCCGGGCACGGTGCGGTGGTGCCTGTGGTCCGGGTGCGAGGACGTGACCGAGGCGCTGTCGCGGGCGAAGGTGCTCGCTGCCGGCGGCTCGACCGGGGTCCAGAACGGCGATTTCTGGGAGAACGTCACCAAGCGGGTGTTCACCCCGCTGCTGCACGCTGCGGCTCTCTTGTCGGAGACGACCATGGCCGACTTCCAGAAGTGGTGCTTTGATCCGAAGTTCGCGGAGGACGCGCTGACGATCCTCCAGGAGCAGCCCGGCGCGGAGGATCTGGCGGCGATGCTGGAGTCCGTGGTGAAGATGGACGACTTGGAGACGCGCGCGAATATGTGGGCTCCGGCGGCGAACGTCGGCACTGCGTTGGTGGACCCGCGTATCTGCGACACGTTCGGCCCCGATGGGGAGCAGTTGAACGTCGATGACTTCCTGCGCCGCTCGGGCACGATCTACCTGATTGCGCAGGAGAACGGCAACGCCTCGTCGCTGGTGCTGACGCTGGTCGATGCGGTGTGGCGGCGCGCGGTGGTGCAGGCCAACAGCGCCCCGGGCGGGCGGATCGAGCCGCCGATGCACCTGAGTCTCGATGAGATCGGGAACATTGGCACGCTGCCGGTGCTGCCGCGGATGATGAGCGAGGGTGGCGGTCTGGGGATCCAGACCACGGCCGGGTTCCAGTCCCTCGCCCAGGCCGAGCTGCGCTACGGCGCGGCCGGCGCTCGTGCGCTGTGGGAGGCATCCACCCAGCGGTTCGTGCTCGGTGGCGTGGTCGATGACTCGGTGCTCAGTGCCCTGTCCCGGATCGCTGGGACGCGGACCATCGTGCAGGAGTCGGTGAGCACCAATCGAGGGGGCCAACAGCCGGGTCGGTCATACTCCGAGCGCGAGGAGAACGTGCTGGAGAAGAGTCAGATCGAGACGATGCGTCGCGGGCTGGCCTGCGTCGTGGAGGCGACGAAGCACCTCATCGTGGTGGAGCTGGAGCCGGCCTTCCGGCGCTGCCCCACGAAGAAGAAGGATCGGGAGGCGGGGGACTCTCGTGTGGTGGCTGCGCGGGCAGTGCCGGGATCGACCGAGACGAACACCGAGACCCCGAAGAGTGAGCAGTGATGCCGAAGCAATCGCGCGAGGAGTATCTCGCTGAGCGAGCCCAGAAGGTCGAGCAGCTGACCGAGGCCATGGCCGATCGCGTGGCCGCGATCGCCACCGGGGCCGAGGCCCGCGAGCTCGTGGAGTTCGTGGCGCAGTTCCGGTCCCGCTCTCCCCGTAACGCGATGCTGATCTATCAGCAGTGGGAGGCGCGCTGCCAGGCGCAGGAGGACCCCGCGCAGCGCCCGGAGCGTCCCAGCATGATCGCTGGTTACAAGCAGTTTCAGGAGATGGGCCGGCAGGTCCGCAAGGGCGAGAAGGGCTATCAGATCCTCTCGCCCGTCACGGCGAAGTTCGCCTCGGCCACACCCCAGGACGCGAACTCGTGGCGGCGGCTCGCGCCGCGCGAGAAGCCCAACCCGGGAGAGCGCGTCGAGTCCAAGATGGTCGGGGTCAAGCCCGCGACCGTCTTCGACGTTTCCCAGACGGTCGGGCCGGAGATCCCGGCGCTGCCGGCGTGGGAGCCGCTGGCTCCCGGCCTCATGCCCGAGGGGCTACGCGAGGCCGTGGAAGCCGAGATCGCGGCCGAGGGGTACACCCTCTCGGGCACCGCCAACGGACAGACCGGCGCGGAAGGCTACACAGACTTCCGCTCTAAGGTCGTGACCTTCGATGCGAGCCGCGCCGAGAACGAACAGGTGGCCACGCTGCTGCACGAGCTGGGCCACATCAAGTTGCACTCCCCGGTGGCCGGCTCCGACATGCTCAACAGCGCAGCCCACCGGGGGCAGATGGAGTTTGAAGCGGAGACGTTCGCGCACGTCATCGCTGGCCTGCACGGCATGGACACCTCGGCCTCGTCGGACGCCTATGCCGCCGGCTGGACGTTCGGGCAGAACCACGCCGATCCCAGCCTCACCGCAGAAATGACCGTCAGTGCGGCCGATCGGGTGATGAAGGCGGTCAACGGCACTATCGACCGGATGCCGGTGGGCGGTGACCTTCGCACCGGGGCACCGCCGAAGCCCGAAGGACAGGACACGCCGAGCCTCGAGCAGCGGCGCGTACGCAACGCTCTGCGCATGGAAGCGCAGGCCCCGGCGAGAATCCGCGAGGAATCGCCAGTGGAGGACGGGCCGCGGCCGACGCTGCGCGCCCGGCGATGAGGAAGGCAGGCAGCGATGAGCACACCGACCGACCGAGATCCCGACGACCTGGAGCGCGCCCAGCGGCGCGCCTTCGACGCACGCTGGGAAGCGTGGACCGATCAGTGGGAACGCGAGGCCGGGTTCAGCACCGGCCTGGAGGTACGCCGCGCGATGCTGACCGACGAACCGCCACGGGTGGTCCTCGGCCGGGAGGGACTACCGGACACCGCCGATGAGGTCACGGTGTCGCTGGGCCGCGACGATGGGCCGTCGATCCTCCAGCACGACTCCGCGGGGCAGCGGCTCTCGCTGCGGCAGACCGCTGACCTGCTCGCGGTCAACGGCCCCACGCTGCGCGGCGCACGCCTGGCGGTCCTCGATGGGCTGGAACAGTCCGAAGCAGCCGCCGGGCGCACGCCCGCCGATCGCGCGCCGGCCGCGACGTTGCGAGAGCGCAACGCCGAGCGCATGGCGCGACAGGTGCCGGCGGGAATCCGGGACGAGGACCCGGCGTCGCTGCGCTCCAGTGGGCCGCGTCCGAGCCGATGAGGAGAGTTCGGGCTCACGCCGTGGTGGGCCAGCAGCGGGCACGCCGCCGACGCCAGTACGCCGAGTACATGGCCTCCGCGGAGTGGCATATCCGCCGGCGCCGCTGGGTCGAGGACGAGGAGCAGCGCACCGGGGCCCCGGTGGGCTGCGCCGTCTGCGGCAGCGAGGACTGGGACGACCTGCACCACCTGACCTATGACCGGATGGGACAGGAGCGCCACGGCGACATGGTGGCGATGTGCCGTCTTCACCATGAACAGCTGCATCGGGCCCATGACGCTGGTCGTTGGCGGCACTTAGGCTACGAAGCGGTGATGCGGCGACTGCTGCGTCTGGCGCGCGAGGAGCACGAACGGCGGCGAGCATGACGCGATGGTGGATGCGCGAGGGGGCGGGTCTGGTCGAGGACCAGGGCCGTCCTGCGGTGCCGTTCCACGCGCTGCACACCTCCAGCGGCCTACCGGATGCGGAGTCCTGGCTGGAGGTGCCGGGCACCCGCTGGGGCCAGCGACACCGTGAGCTGACCGCCCGCGCCAACTTCAACCACTTGGAGAAGGTGTACCCCTTCGTGCAGCGCGTGGTGGCTGTCGAGGAGCGGTGGCGGTCCCTGATGGTGCGCGACGTGGATGCGTGGCGGCTGGAGAGCGTGATGGGAGTCCTCGAGGACGGGTGCGCGGTGAGCCAGGCGGCACTGTCGGCGCTGCTGCGCCGGCTGCTGCGGGCTCACGTCGAGCAGATCGGGGCTCCCGGGGTCAGCGAGGAGCTGCCGCGGCTGCTAGAACAGGCCGGCGCGCACCGAGCGGCCCGCGCCGTGACGGGCTCGCTGGATGAGGAGGCGGTGGTGCGGGCGTATCTCACGATCGCGGCCGACACCTCCCCGGTGCCGGAGGTCGATGCCCTCGGCGCGCGGTTCCCGGCGCATGCCGTCGTGGTGGAACGGCTTGTCGATGCAGTAGCTAAGAGACCGCAACTGGTCACGGTGGGGGCTCCGCTGGGTGGGGCTCCGCCGTGGCAGACGTACGAAAGGTGGGTGTTGGGATGAGTGACCACGAGGACGACTTCGCGGACCTGGAACTGGAGATCGAGCAGACCGACGAGCCGGAGGTCGCGGAGCTGCCGACGCCCGTCGATTGGATGGGGCTGTCGATCCACGAGTGGGGCGAGGAGATCGGCCGGCTGCGGCTCTGGGTCGCGCAGATCGTCACGGAGTGGGCTCTGCCGGCGTCGGTGGTCCCGCCCTGCTGGGAGCAGCATCCCGGACAGGTGCAGCTGCTCGGCGCACTGCGCGATGGGTACGACACGCTCTACCACGAGATGCAGCCGGGCACGGGTTCGATCGACTGGCAGCGGTACTGGGCGGGGGGGCGCGCAGAACTGGCCTCGATCACCGGGGCGCTGCGGTGCACGCCGACCGAGCATCGCGCCGACAAGCTCCAGGATTGGGCTCGGTCCATCGCAGAGGAAGGCGAGTCGAGCGAATACGCGGCGGCTGCTGATTCTCGCGTGGAAATGGCGGTACAGAATCACCTCAACAAGGGCCGCACGGGCGGTCCTTTGAATGTGGTGTTTGTCGATTTCACCAAGGATCGCTGAGGAAATCGACGGGCGGTAAAACGCCGAGAGCACACAGAAAGGCCGGGGCGGATGCCCCGGCCTTTCTCTGTGGAGCCGGCTGTTAGCGCAGCGGACGGGCCGGGCGCTGTGCGTCCTCGTCCTGGATCGGCCGCTGCGGCTGTGCGGTGCGTGCCGGGGCGGGCGTCGGGGTGCTCTGGCGGGCGCGGGCTTGGCGCTGGCGGTTCTCCTTCGCCGCCGGCTCCTCGGGCATCTCGCGCCGCACCTTCGCCTCCTGGCGCAGCTCGTTCTCCTGCGCGTCCAGGTCGGTGAGATCCAGGCGCGCGGTGTGGATCGACTGCGCGAGCGACACCTCGGTGCGGTCCGCCTTCTCGACCTCGGACTGAGCGCGCGCGGCCTGGGCCGTGGCCTGCTCCACGCGGCCCGGGAGCCCTGCCGCGCTGACGGCGTGGTGTGCGGCCTCGGCCGCGGTTGCCTGCACCCAGGTCTCGGCCGCGGTCTCCTCGGGCACGGTGCCGTGGGCGGCGATGAAGCGCTCCTCGACCTCAACGGCGGTGCGCTGAGCGCCGCGGCGGCGCAGCATCCCGGCCGATGCTGCTGCCTCGCGGGCCTGCTGGAGAGCGGTCAGCTCCGCGCGGAGGGTCGTCGCGTGCTGGCGAGTTGCTTCCTCGGCGGCGGCGTCCATCTGCTGCTGGGCGGCGCGGCCGGCGGCTGCTGCCTGCTCGGCCTCGCGGCGCATGTCGGCCGTGTGTGCCCCGGCGCTGTTCTGCTCGGCCGAGGCGCGGGCGATGGTCATGCGGGCCTCGTCGCGCTCGGCGCGAATGCGGACATGCTCCGTGGCCAGGCTAGGGGCGAGGCCGAAGGGCCGGCGCAGCGAGTCGGTGGGCTTCGCGGGCTCGTAGATCGCGGCGTGCTCGCGGGCGTGCTGCTCGGTCCGGGCCAGCTCGGGGTCCATCACGGTCCTCGTCTCGATCTCCTCGGCCAGACCGGACAGGTGATGGTCGATGCGACCGAGCTGGGTTCGGGACTTCTCCAGCCGGGCGTCCACCTCGTCCAGCTGCCGCTGGGCGATCTCGTGGCGCTTCTCGGCGGTGCGGATCGTCAGGGCATCGGCCTGGTCGCGGCGGGCGACGGCCACGGCCGGCTCCAGCTCCACGCTGATCTTCTCGGCCAGCGTGTGGCGGCGGCTCTCATCGCTGCGGACCGTGGCGGTGAGCCGGTCCCGGCGGCGGGTGAGGCGGTCGTAGACCACTCCCGGGTCGGGGAGGTCCCCGTAGGGGCGCTGCCGCCACGCCTCGGCGTCCCGGGCCGGCTCAGCCTCGGCGGCGGTGCCGGCGCGGTCGAGGTCGCGGGCGACCAGCTGGCGCAGCTGCTCGTCGGTCAGGTCGTTGCGCTCTCGGAGCATCGCGTCACTGAGCTGGGTCAGCACCGCGGTGTCATCGGCCCCGGCGACCAGGGCGCGGTTCTCGAGCTTTCCGCGGGTCATCCCCACGTAGAGCTGGGCGGCGGTGGTGTCCTCGGAGACGACCGTGACGGCGCGGCGGGCGGTGACGCCCTGCGCGCCGTGGATGGTGCTGGCGTAGCCCAGGGCCACGCTCGCGGCGGCGTAATCCGCGGGGATCTGCTCGGTGCGCTGGTCGATGCCACCGGAGAGCGTCACGGTGCCGTCCTCGGCCACGTCCCGCACGGTCCATACCTCGCGGTTGGCGACGGTGAAGTCCTCGCCGCGGTGGTTCCGCCGGGTGGTCACCACGTCTCCGATGTGCAGCACTGCGCCGTCGCGGCCGGCGGCGGTGGTGGTGGTGTCGAGCTGGCCGGCCTCGATCCGGGCTTCCTGGATCGCGGTGTTGATCGCGTCCACGGTCTCGTTGTTGGTGGCCAAGACGGCGATCGACTCGCCGGCACCGTGGGCCGTGAGCCACGCGGCCGCGGCCTGCTCGGTCTGGGCGGCGGTGTCGCTGAGCCGGTCCACATGGCCGTGCTCGTGCAGCCACAGGGCCACCTCGTGCGCCTTGGCGGGGGTCGCCGCGGCCCGCATGTCACGGGAGATCTCGGCGTAGGCGGTGTCGGCCTGGCGGGGGTCATCGGCGCGGCGGAACCGGTGGATCGAGTGGAGGTCCACGCGGGCGTCCTCGGGCACCTGGGCCTGGACCAGGGCCATAGCGCCGGAGTGCCCCACCGGGCGGACCTGGTGGGGGTCACCGACCAGGGCGAGCCGTGCCCCGGTGTCGTCGGCCACGGTCAGCAGCGCGGCCATGGCATCCACGTCCACCATCCCGGCCTCGTCGCACACGATCACGTCACCGGAGGCGAGCTGCGCGGCGGCGCTGGGGCCGTAGTAGATCGAGCCGTCCGTGTCGGTGTCCCCGGACGCGAGGCGCTGCCAGGTGGTCTGCCCAGACGCCGCGGTGCGCCACCGGAACCCGTGCTGGTAGAGCAGCGCGTGGAGGCTGGAGCCGTCGGCGCCGATCTCGGCCTGCGCCACCTGCGCGGCCTTCATCGTCGGCGCGACGGTCAGCATCCGGTGTCCCTCGGCGGCGATCGCGCGCTCTGCGACGGTCAGCATCGTGGTCTTGCCGGCCCCGGCCGGCCCCTCGATCGTCACCAGCGGGGAGCTGCCGGCCACGGCGCGGGCCGCGGCGATCTGGCGATCATCGAGCTGCACCGGATCATCCCCAGCGGCGGCGCGCTCGGCGTCCACCACGGCGACGGCCGCGGCGATCGCCTCGACCGGGGCCGGCGTCGGGTCACCGATCGCGGCGCGGACGGCGGCGCGCTCGGTGATGCGGGCGCGGGCCTCGCCCACGGCGGTGAGCCGGAGGGCCTTCACGTCCTCGGGGCCGCGGACGCCGGCCGGAGCCAGCGACTCGACCTCCAGCAGCGCCCGGGTCTCGACCTCTCCGATGAGGCGGTGCAGCTCCTCGGGAGCGACGGTCAGCTGCGCCTGCGCGACGGCCATGGTCGCCCCGGCGCGGAGGTCCACGCGGGAGAACCGGCCCTGCGAGCGGACGGCCCGCTGATCGGTCCAACCCAGCGCGTAGGCGGTCAGCTGGTCGCGGTCCACCTCGTGCGCTTCGCGGGGCTGCACCGGGGCCGGCGGGCGGGCCACCAGCACCGCGGGGTCCACGTCAGCGATCTCGCGGCGCACCTGATCGCGCCACTGGTCCTCGTCCAGCTCGTCCGGCTTCGGCGCTCGATCCAGCGCCCACGCCTGCCGGTCCCACGATTCGATGAGCCGCGGGGACGGTTCCTGGCCCGGATTCGCGGCCCGCCACTCGCGCTCGAAACGGGCCTTGTTCCGGCCGATCTGGGCCGCGCGCTTACTCATTGGGTCCACGACGTGAGACAGCTCCGCGATCTCTCCCTCGTCGTTCAGCGTGTACCCGTGCGAGGCCAGCGCTGCCCTCCAGCGGGCGTCGGTGCGCGCTGCCAGCTCGCCGCGGGCGTTGACGAGAACCTGGTGGCGGAACACCTGCTGCGAGTCCACGTTGGACCACTTTCCATCGGCCCCCTGCACCTTGGCGTTGAGCCAGAGGTGGCGGTGGGCGTGGGGGTCCAGGGACCGGGAGCGCTCGTGGTCCAGGGTCACGACTTCGACCTGCGCCAGGCCGATCCGCTGCTTCCCTCCCGCGCCGCGGCGGGTGGTCAGCTCCTCGCTCCAGGCGGTGACGGTCTCCTCGGTCACCCGGTCCATCAGAGCGTCGAACTCCTCGCGCAGCTCGGGGTGCAGCACCGCCGCCAGCGAGTAGGACTTCGGGGCGTTGATCGTCGCGTCATAGAGCAGATGGGCGTCCGGGGAAGTCATCGTCCGGCCGCGCTGCTCGCCGGTCTCGGGGTCCACGCCGTCGATCCACGCGCGCAGCTGCTCGGCGTCCAGCCGGTCGCGCTGGATGCCGTCTGCCCGGGCGGTGTGCCGGACCACGGTGGGGGCGTCGTCGGGGCCGTACGCGGCGGCGGCATCCGCGCCGGCCGAGACCTGGCGCTCGACCTCGGCGGCGTCGCAGCCGCCCTGCAGGGCGTAGGCCGTGGCGTGGCGGATTCCGTGGCCGTCGACGCCACGTCGCCAGACCTGAACCCCTCCGCGCATGCGGCCAGCGTAGCGCATCCACCACGTAGTGCTTGCGTGCATAGCAGTAGTTGTTGGGAGGGCTGGTAGGTGGGACGGTGCAGGGAGCGGAGCGAGCCGGTGGCGACGAAGCAGCCGGAGTGGTCGTCGTGGCGGAGGAGCGGCGGCGACGGTGGCGGGCGCGTGGGCGGCGAGCTGTCGTGGCGGTGCGGCTTGTCGAGGAGACGGCAACGAGAGGGACAGCGATGGATGAGCAGAGCAACTACGTGGATCGTGAACAGCTCATCCGGCTGGAGGGACGGCCGATCGAGCCGGACTGGATGACGCTGCTAGGAGCGGGCCGCAACGCGGTCCAGAAGTGCCGGGCGGCAGCTGCGCCGTTCCTGTCCGAGGTGATGTGGGAGGACGTAGACCGGGCGGTGGTCACCCCCCGCCCAGCGGCGCTCGACTACCCGCTGATGCGGCGCTGGCTGGAGGTGAACGAACAGGAAGCGATCGCCTATCTCTGCGACGGCTGGGGGTATGCCTTGGACGAGCCGGAGCCGGAGACAGCCACCGACGCTCAGGCGATCCTGAGCCGTCCTCTCTGCGCTCCTCAGGGGCACCGCATGCTGACGACGAAACTCTCGCTCCCGGACGACGGGCCGCTGGCCTGGAACGTGGGCTACTGCCCGGACTGCCTGCGGGCGGTCCTGCTGCTGAGCGACGACACGGACGACTCGGCGCGGTGCTGGGTGTTCTATGACCAGGAAGCGGTGGACGCGACGATGGAGGCGACATGAGCATGAGCAACGCCGACATCGACCCGCGCCAGGGATACCTCCTGGAGCTGCTGGAATCGACCTACCCGACCCGAGCGAGTATCGCCATGCGAGACGAGATCGGGGGCCTCGCCGCCGTGCCTGAGAGCAACGTTGGGCCTCCCCCGGACCTGTCGGCCGTCCTCACGGTGCGCGATGCTGTGCGGGAGCCGGAAGGCTCCAACTGAGCAAGGGGGGCCGCACCGGAGGTGCGGTGGCTGAGAGCATGTGGCACCGGAGTGGAGCGAGGGAGACGGTCATGGACAGTGAAGTCGAGGGCTTCAGCAACACCGGGCTGCTCGTGTTCGTCGGAACCCTGGGGGGCCTCGCCTTCCTTCTTCTGGTCGCGTGCTTCCTCACCCTGGTCTTCGTCCGTCGCCGGCGACTGTTGAAGTCATGCGGGGTGGCCGTAGTCGGAATGGTCCTGGCGACTCCGCTCGTCGCTCTAGCTGCGTTCATCGCCACGATGGTCTAGCCGGCCCCCACACAACAGTGACCCCCGTCCTCGAGGACGGGGGTCACTGTTGTGCGGTGCGGCGCGGTGTGGTCATAGGGCGATGCGCCCTCGCGGTGCTGCCGGATCTAACCCGATCTGCCCTCCGCGGCCGGCGCTGCGGCCGGGAGCCAGTGCCTTGATCTTGTCGGGCCGGAATCCGCTCCAGTGATCCTGACTCGTGACGACCACGGGGGCCTGGGCGTAGCCGAGCTCCTTGACCTTCGCCAGAGCCGCGGCATCCTCGGTCACGTCCACGGTCTCGTACTCGATGCGGTTGCTCGTCAGCGCGCGCTTGGTGGCATCGCACTGCACGCACTGCGGCTTGGTGTACACGGTGACGTTCATCGGGTCCTCCTCGGTGGTGGGGATGGGCGTGGCCGGCTGGTCGGGGGTGCCCTCTGTGGTCGGGTCATCGGGGATCACTGGGTGAACCCCTCGGGGACGCGGGCGATCCCCACGAACTGACCCCCACTGAGGCGGGCATCGCTGATCTTCGTCATGGCCGCGCCGCGGCTCGCCTCGATCATCTTCCCGTCGCCCAGATAGATACCGACGTGGGACACGTCAGCACCGAGCCGTCCCCATGACTCAAAGATCAGATCGCCGGGCTGCGCCTCGCTCGGAGAGACCGCGTGGGAGCGCAGCGCCGCCCACTGCGCGCGGGCGGTTCTGGGAAGCCTGATCCCCGCGGCCGCGTAGGCGTACGTCGTCAGCCCAGAGCAGTCCTGCCCGCCTCGCGTCGGGCCGTCCCAGCCGCCGCCACCGAACACGTAGCGCTGCCCCAGGGTCGTGTGGGCACGCTCGATCACAGCGGCAAGGTCACCGGTCGCAGTGAAGCTGCCGTCGCCGCACACCGCGGACCCGGCCTCGTCCTGGTCGATCGACACGTCCACGCCCGACAGGGCCGACATGATCTCCCGCGCCACCGGCTCGTGCTTGGCGTACGCCTGCGGGTGCGCGCTGCGCTGGACGCGCTGCGCGGCCACGGTCGGAGCCAGCGACTCCCAACCCTCCACATTCACCAATCCGGGAATGTGATACCCCTTCGGGCCGGCCCCACCGGGAATCGCCTCGGTGAGGGTCTTTCCCTTGTAGAACACCTTGGCTGCATTCGCGGTATCGCTGACTTCCTCCAGCGAGCCATACCAGCCGGGGAGCTGCCGCTGCTGGAATACTCCCGCGTCACCATTCCCGTCCGGCGTGAAGGTACTCGGGTGGTCCCCTAGACGGGATTCCTGCATCGCGGTCATCAGTGCGACTAGCTGCCCGCGGGCCGATATCCCCTCGGCCTCGCCCACCGTCATGATGATCGCGGCCTGCTCCATCGCGCGCGGCGTGTACCCGCCCACTGACGCGGGTAGCTCACCATCGATGCTGACCGACAGCGAGCTGCCCGCGCAGATCGCGTCGTTGCTGCCGACGCTGCCGGCGAACATGCCGATACCGACGACACCGGCCCCGGCAACTAGAGCCAGCGGCGCCGCGCAACCGACTACCAAGGTCGCCGCGATCGCCTTCGTCTTCATCGTCAGGCCACCTCCTCCGGCGGCTCCAAGTACGAGACCTTCCACGGGTCAGCGGGGTCCGCGCGGACCATCAGCAACTGGAAGTCACCGATGGTCGTCGGAAATGTGATCTCGGCATCGGTCCCACTGACCAAGCCGTACTCGGCGCTGCCCTCCGGGGCTCCGGCAGGCACGCGGCGAGGATCGGTGTACTGCCAGACCTCCTGCGCTGCCGGCGTGAGGTGCTGGGAGAAGTTCGACCACCAGGCGTCGGGATCGTCGGTGGCGAAGTACGCCTCGACGGCCGCATGAGCGGCTGTGCCAGCCTCCTCGGCGTCTCCCGCCTCGGCCTCGGGCGGACCCTCGTCGCCCGGCACCGCGGGGGCCTCCTCGCTGGGAGCCACGTCCCATTCGGTCGGGGACTCCTCCGGCTCGGCGGGCTCGCTCGTCGTGGTCGCCGGGGCCTCGCTGGTGGTCGGCTCTGGCTCCGGCACATCGGCCGGGCCGCTGCATCCCACCATCAAGAGCGCCGCGGCCGCTATCGGAACTGCTCGGATTGATCGCATGCCCAGACAAGCGCGCCCATCACGACAGCTCCCCCAGAACAGCCCACCGAACTACTGCACTACGGATCTACTGCATTACTGAGCTACTGCAATGTTGGACTCCCACAGCCTCCCCTCGCGGGACCGGACCACGGCCCCGCGGTCGCTGGAAGGCGACAGGGGCCGGCTGCGGACCCAGAGCGTCGGGTACGGCTGCTGGCGCAACCCTCGGTCGTTCGGAGGCAAGGGGCGCGGAGCGGCCCGCGGCAGCATCTTCCCCACCGTGCCGATCGAGGGCCGGCGTCGGACCCTCGGGGCACCATGGCGCTATGACTGAGTCATGGCTGCGGCGCGGGCCGCACGGCTGGAGCGAGCCCACACCGCCACGCTGCGGCTGCGGCTCGACTCGATACCTCGTCGGATGGGCGGCGTGCCTGTGCGGCGGGGGACCGATGACGCTCGGGCATCGGACCTGGCACTGCCAAGAGTGCGGGCAGCGCACCGTCATCGGATGCGTGGATGCCGCCCGCGAGGTCATGCCCCGCGATCCGCTCGCGATACGGAACTACTGATGTACTGACTTACTGCACTACTGCACTCGCTCGGCGCAGTGGTCAGCGCAGAACAGGCTGAATCTCCTGGTGCTGACGGTAACACTCGTGGCCGGGGGTGTCGCCACGGCAGATGCGGGCAACGGTGCTGGCAGAGAGTCCCGTAGCGGGGGCAATCGCTCGGTACGCCCGGCCCTGGGCGCGCGAGAGCAAGACGGTCTTGTACTGCTCGGGCTTGACGGCGATCGGTCGGCCGGGGCGGTGGCCGCGGTTCCGAGCTGCTTCGAGCCCTGCCATGGTGCGCTCCCTGATGCGGTCTCGCTCGCGCTGCGCTAGGGCTCCGAGCAGCGTCACCGAGAACATGCCGTCAGCGGTGGAGGTGTCCACGCGCTCGTGCAGCGACTCCACTGTGATCCCGCGGGTCGTCAGCTCGTCCAAGGTGAGGATGAGCCGGCTCGTGCGCCGAGAGAGGCGATCGAGGTCGGTCACCACCGGGGTGTCGCCCTCGGTCAGCACGTCCGACATGAGCCGGTCTAGGACGGGACGGTGTGGCGCTGCTCCCGATGCCGTCTCCTGGTGCAGGTGCTCGGGGAGCACGCCGTGGGCGGTCAGTGCGTCGATCTGTCGCCCAAGGTTCTGTTAGTCGGTGGAGACCCTGGCGTACCCGTAGCGCGTCATCGGCTCGCGCCTTCCCGTGTGTCTTAATGCCGTGAGTCAGAGGACTTCTGGCACAGAACATTATGGCGCGCCGTTATGACTCAGGCCGACCTGCGGCGATCGTCGCTCGCGGCCGGTCGCCGGCTGTGTGCTACTACCGACCGTTTACGGCACAGCCCAGATCACGGCCCGAGCGGCGGGCTACTCGTAGTCCCGCCCTGGGCTGCCCTGACGCGAGGACAGCCTTTCGGCACGGCGACCGCCAATGAGCGAGCACAGAAAGCCGCCATCTGCCGTTCACATCCACACCCAGGAGAACAACCGGGCCCAGCTCGTCAGTGATCTGAGTCTCCTCCGCATACCCGGCGCCGCCTCGATACAGCGTCTGCTGTACTGTACAGCTTGTGCTGATTATTGCTTCTCGTTTAGACGTGATGAACCGCCTCGGTCGGGCAATGTCCGATCCGACGCGGTCCCGAATCCTGATGACCTTGCTGGAGCGGCCTGCGTATCCAGCGGAGCTGGCCTCTGATCTGGGGCTGACGCGGTCGAATGTGTCGAACCATCTGACGTGCCTACGGGACTGCGGCATCGTCGTCGCTGAGCCCGAGGGTCGCCAGATGCGTTACGAGCTCGCCGATCCCCATCTCGCGCGGGCGATGACCGCGCTCATCGAAGTGACTTTGGCGGTGGATGAGAGCGCGCCGTGCGTCGATCCCGCCTGCTCTGTCCCGGGATGCTGCAGTGCGGAGGGGCAGGCGTGATGCTCACTTCGATCCTGCAGGCGATCGGCCTGTTCATCGCAACCAACATCGACGACATCATCGTGCTCTCGCTTTTCTTCGCCCGCGGCAGAGGGCAACGTGGCACCACGCTCCGGATCCTGGTTGGCCAGTACCTCGGCTTCGCCGCGATTCTGGGCGCCGCGGTCCTGGTGACAGTGGGGGCAGGAGCCTTCCTTCCCCAGCAGGCCATCCCGTACTTCGGTCTCATCCCGCTGGGCCTAGGAATGTGGGCAGCGTGGAACGCCTGGCGCGGCGACGATGACGATGACGACGACGCCAAGATCGAAGGTAAGAACGTGACGATCTTGACCGTCGCGGGAGTCACCTTCGCCAACGGCGGGGACAACATCGGTGTCTACGTTCCGGTCTTCCTCAGTGTCAGCCCCGCGGCCGTGGTGGCGTATTGCGTGGTGTTCCTCGTCTTGGTGGCAGCCCTGGTGCTGGTGGCCAAGTTCGTCGCGACCCGTCGGCCGATCGCCGAAGCCCTGGAGCGCTGGGAGCACGTGCTGTTCCCGATCGTGTTGATCGGCCTGGGCATCTTCATCCTCATCAGCGGCGGGGCATTCGGACTCTGAGGAATTCACCCCCGCGCGGCCGTCGTGGAGGGGTGATGGGCGCGCGGGCGGGATGACCGTCCGGCGGGAGCGGGCAGCGGCGGCGGCAATGCCCTGTTCGTTATCGATGCGGTCTACGGGAGCTTTCCGTGCCATAAAGAGCGGTCCTGGCGCAATCCTGATGCGGATGGCTATAGGTCGTGGTTATGACACGCGGTGGCGCGTGCAATAACCGACCGTTTACGGCACAGCGCGGATCGTGGCTCGAGCTGCGGGCGACTCGCAGCCCTGCCCTGGGCTGCCCTGACGCAAGGGCAACCATTCGGCACCGCGACCGCCACTAAGCGAGTACAGAGAGCCGCCATCTACCGATCAGATCCACGCCCTATCCGCGACCGCACGATGCGTCTGCTTGAACTGTCCGGCTGAGGTATACCCAGTGGCGCAGATCTGTCGCAAAACGGCCCTGATGAACCCTATCGGCAACCGTAAAAGACTGCTGCGTAACTGTCGCGGTCGGTCTCCCTCTAGTGGGACGTGCTCCGAGGGTGTGCTTACGGGGTGGTTGGGGTCTTGTGCGTGAGGATCTCGTCGAGGAGATGGCGGACGCGGGTGTCGATGTCGTCGCGGATCCGGCGGGCTTGCTCGAGGGTGGTGTCAGCGGGGTCTTGGAGGTCCCAGTCTTCGTAGCGTTTACCGGGGTAGAGCGGGCAGGCGTCGCCGCAGCCCATGGTGATGACCACGTCGGCTGCGCGGACGACGTCGTCGGTGAGGGGCTTGGGGAAGGCGGCATGGAGGTCGATGCCGATCTCCTGCATGGCCTCCACGGCGCGCGGGTGAAGGTCGGCGCTGGGTGCGGAGCCGGCGGAGCGGACGTGTACGCGGCCGGCGGCGTGGCGGTTCAGGAGGGCTGCGGCCATCTGGGAGCGGCCGGCGTTGTGGACGCAGACGAAGAGGACCTCGGGCACGTCGTGAGGGGCCGCGCCTTTGGCCTGCGCGAGGGCGGTCAGTCGGTCCCGCGCGAAGCGCTCCGTCAACGAGGGCAGGTGCGAGGTGATCCGAGCGGTGCGGGCCAGGGCCGTGTAGGACTCGAAGACGTAGCGCTCAACGGTCTCCGGGGCGAACACCCCCGTGAAGCGCTGCGCGAGATCCTCGGCGATGGTGTGCAGGACGTGGTCGGCGCTGAGCAGCGCGGGAGTCTCGCGTGAGGGAGACATGGTCAGTCACCGCGCCCGGGGGTGCCGGCCGGTGCGCCCTGGGGAAGGAGGCTCGCGATGAGCTCCTCGATGCGCGCCTTGATCTCGTCCCGTACCGGGCGGACCTCGTCGACACCCTTGCCCGCTGGGTCGTCAAGCTTCCAGTCCTCGTAGCGCTTGCCGGGGTAGTAGGGGCAGGCGTCGCCGCAGCCCATGGTGATCACTACATCGGAGGCCTGAACGGACTCGGTGGTGAGGATCTTCGGGGCCTGGTCGGAGATGTCGATACCGACCTCCTCCATCGCGGCCACCGCGGCGGGGTTGATGGAATCGGCGGGGGTGGAGCCGGCCGAGCGGACCTCGATGCGGTCACCGGCGAGCTCCCGCAGCCAGCCCGCGGCCATCTGGGAGCGGCCGGCGTTGTGGACGCAGACGAACAGGACACTGGGGCGAGTGGTCATGGGGAGCCTCCAAGAGGTGAGGATGGGTGGGAATTCGGAGTCAGGCGAGGTCGAGGAAGGCGCGCAGCTCGGCGAAGGCGGCGGGGATGAGCGAGTAGTGGGCCCAGCGGCCCCGCTGCTCGCGTGTGAGCAGGCCCGCGTCGACGAGTTTCTTCATGTGATGGCTGATGGTGGGCTGGCTGATGCCGAGCGGTTCGGTGAGGTCGCAGGCGCACACCGACTCGCAGCCCTGCGCCGCCACGTGCGAGAGCAGGCGCAGCCGCGTGGGATCCGACAGGGCCTTCAGCAGGCTCGCGATCCGCTCGGCCTCGGCGCTTTCGAGCGGCCCCGCAGACAGCGTGCAGCACCCCTCGGTGTCGCCGGGCATCCCCGTGGCAGCGTCGAGTTCGATGGTCGTGGTCATGGCCTCACCTTACATTGACAGCCTTCGATGTGAAGCATAGTGTTCGCATCGATATTTGTCGATGGAAGGTGTCGGGAGCTGATGAGTACAACGGTCACGGACGTGGAGCAGCCACGGGTGATGAGACAGATGTCCTTCCTGGATCGCTGGTTGCCGGTGTGGATCATCGCCGCGATGGTGGTCGGTCTGCTGCTGGGGCGGTTCATCCCGGGCCTCGATGTCGCGCTGGAGGCCGTGAAGATCGGCTCGGTGTCGCTGCCGATCGCGATCGGACTGCTGGTGATGATGTACCCGGTCCTGGCGAAGGTCCGCTACGACGAGACCCGCCGCATCGGCGCCGACAAGCGCCTGCTGATCTCCTCGCTGGTGCTGAACTGGCTGATCGGCCCGGCCCTGATGTTCGCGCTGGCCTGGATCTTCCTGGCCGACCTCCCGGAGTACCGCACCGGACTGATCATCGTCGGGCTCGCGCGATGCATCGCGATGGTGCTGATCTGGAACGACCTCGCCTGCGGCGACCGGGAAGCCGCCGCGGTGCTGGTGGCGATCAACTCCGTCTTCCAGGTGATCGCCTTCGGCGCCCTGGGCTGGTTCTACCTCCAGGCGCTGCCGTCCTGGCTGGGCCTTCCGACCACCTCGGCCGAGTTCTCGATCGGCGCGATCGTCCTCAGCGTGCTGATCTTCCTCGGCATCCCCCTGGTCGCGGGGTTCTTGACCCGGGTGGTGGGGGAGCGGGTCAAGGGACGCACCTGGTACGAGGAGCACTTCCTGCCGAGGATCGGCCCGTGGGCCCTGTACGGGCTGCTGTTCACCATCGTGCTGCTGTTCGCCCTGCAGGGCGAAGCGATCACCACCAACCCGCTGGACGTGGCCCGGATCGCGCTGCCGCTGCTGGTCTACTTCGTGGTCATGTTCCTCGGCTCGTTCCTGCTCGGACGTGCGATCGGCCTGAACTACGCGAAGTCCACCACCGTCGCGTTCACCGCCTCGGGCAACAACTTCGAGCTCGCGATCGCGGTCGCGATCGGCACCTTCGGCGTCACCTCCGGACAGGCCCTCGCCGGTGTCGTCGGCCCCCTGATCGAGGTACCCGTCCTGGTCACGCTGGTCTACGTGTCCCGGTGGCTGGGGCGGCGGCTCTTCCCCGGAGACGCCACCGTCCCCACCCGCTGACCCCCTCTCAAGGAGCACCCGATGATGAGTACGAAGCCCCCCGCGGTCCTGTTCGTTTGCGTGAAGAACGGCGGCAAATCCCAGATGGCCGCCGCGCTGATGCGCCACCACGCCGGCGACGCCGTCCAGGTCTACTCCGCCGGCACCCAGCCGGGATCGACGATCAACGCGCAGTCCGCCGACGCGATCGCGGAGGTCGGTGCGGACATGTCCTCCGCCATCCCGCAGCCGGTCACGCCCGAGCTGCTGCGCAGCGTCGACCAGGTCATCGTCCTCGGCGAGGAGGCCGTCATCGAGCCGGTCGAGGGGATGACCGCACCGGTCACCACCTGGCACACCGACGAACCCTCCAAGCGTGGCATCGAAGGCATGGAGCGGATGCGACTGGTGCGCGACGACATCGACGCCCGCGTCCACGAGCTCCTGGCCGACCTCACTCGATCCTCGAACTGACCCCTCGGGCGAAGGAGCCTCACCATGCTCACCACCGCAACCACCGTGCAGCCCATCGTCATCATCGGCGCCGGCCCCATCGGGCTGGCCGCCGCCGCCCACCTCCACGAACGAGGCCTGCCCTTCCTCGTCCTGGAGGCCGGCCCCTCCGCGGCAGCGGCGATCAGCGACTGGGGACACACCCGCCTCTTCTCCCCCTGGCAGTACAACCTCGATACCGCCGCCCAGCGACTGCTCGAGGCGAACGGCTGGACCGCGCCGGACAGCGAGGCGCTGCCCACCGGTCAGGAACTGCGCCAGCAGTACCTCGAACCCCTCTCCCAGCTGCCCGGACTCGTCGAGTCGATCCGGTACGGAGCGCGGGTCACCGCTGTCTCCCGGGTCGGCGTGGACAAGACCCGCACCGCTGGCCGCAACGAGACCCCGTTCCTGGTCCGCATCCAGACGCCTACCGGGGTCAGCGAGGACATCATCGCCTCCGCCGTGATCGATGCCTCCGGCACCTGGGCCACGCCCAACCCCCTCGGCCAGGCCGGCCTCCCCGCCGCCGGCGAACACGAGGCGCGCACCGCCGGGCGCATCACCCGGCCCCTGCCCGACGTGCTCGGACGAGACCGCGCCCAGTTCGCCGGACAGCACGTCATGGTCGTCGGCGCTGGCCACTCGGCCGCCAACTCCCTGCTCGACCTCGCTGAGCACAACCCAGACACCCGGATCACCTGGGCGCTCCGCGCCGCGGACCCCTCCCGCGTATACGGAGGAGGCGACCAGGACGAACTCGCTGCACGCGGCGCCATCGGCACCCGGCTGCGCCACCTCGTCGACTCCGGGCGCATCGAGGTCCAGACGTCCTTCACGATCACGAAGTTCACGCTGGAGAACGCGCTGATCGTCCACGCGAACACCCCGGACGGTGAACGCGCCGTGACTGTCGATGCACTGATCCCGGCCACCGGCTTCCGACCCGACCTCGCCACCCTCTCCGAGCTCCGCCTGAACCTGGACACCGCGGTCGAGGCCCCCGCCCAACTGGGCCCGCTCATCGATCCCGAGTTCCACTCCTGCGGCTCCGTCGAACCCCACGGTGAACGCGTCCTCGCCCACCCAGAGAAGAACTTCTACATCGTCGGTATGAAGAGCTACGGACGCGCCCCCACCTTCCTCATGGCCACCGGCTACGAGCAGGTCCGCTCCATCGCTGCCGCCCTGGCCGGCGACCGCGCCGCCGCAGACGCCGTCCACCTCGAGCTGCCCGAAACCGGGGTGTGCACCACCGACCTCGGCGGCAGCTGCGACGCCCCCGCAGCCACGACCGACAGTTGCTGCGCACCGGCGCCCGCCGAGGACACCTGCTGCAGCAGCCCCCAGCCAATCACCCTCACTCTCAGTCGATGACCGCCCCAGCGGGACGGCCAATGGGCGTCCCGCTGGGGTATACCTAGTGCGACAGATGTGTCGCAAAAGTGCACTTTTGGGCCCTATCGGGAACCGTAAACGACCGCTCAGTAACTGTTCCGCTGGAGTGCCCTAGTTTGATACGCGCCATGCTGTGCGGCGCGCTCTGCTCCGAGAGGGGCCCTCCACGGGCACGTCAGTGCTCGTGGAGGGCCCCGGTTTGAGGTCGAGCGCTTGGTGGGATCAGCGACCGAGGAGCCGCGTGAAGAATCCTCCGCGGGATTCCTCCTTCGCGTGGCCCGGGCAGCGGTCCTGGCGGGGGACGTTCTTCATGACCTGGTCGACGTGCTGGCCGCAGCCGGCCCAGGTGGTCTTGCCGCAGGTGCGGCAGGTGGTGGCTCTGCACATGGGGTTCTCCTAGCGGTGATGGCGGGGTGGTTCAAGCGGCCTGCGAGGGTGCCTTTTCGAAGAGGGCTGCGAGGGAGGGGTCCGGTGCGACGCGGTTCCAGGGCATCTTCGAGAGGACCGAGGCCATGGCGCAGGAGTCGCTGAGGGCGGAGTAGGTCAGGCCCGCGCCGATGGCGCCGGCGAGCAGTCCCAGGCGGGGGTGGATCAGCTGGCCGGCCAGGGTGCCGAGCAGGACGAGGGAGCCGGCCGTCATGCGGACCTGGCGGTCCATCGCCCAGCGGGTTCCGCGTCGCACCACGGTGCCGCCGGCTGCCTGGTAGGCGGCGATGCCGCCCTCGAGCACGTCGACCGCGTCGAAGCCGGCCTCATGCAGAGCCGAGCAGGCCTTGCTCGCTCGGGCACCTGACTGGCACACCAGCACGACGTGGTCGTGCAGACGCTCGGCGAGGTCGGCGGTGTGCTCGGTGAGCAGGTCCAGGGGCACGTTGTAGGAGCCGCGGATGTGGGTGGTGTCGAACTCGCCCGGGGTGCGGACGTCGACGATCATCAGCTCCGGATCCTCAGAGAGGCGTCGGGTGAGTTCGGTCGGCGCCACGGTGCGGGGGGCGTTTCGCAGGGGGGTGGTCATCGGGCGTCCTTTCCGGTGGTGGCGAGGTCGTGCTGCTGCGCGGTCCAGCGGGACCAGGCGGCGTAGCTGCCGTCGAGCTCGACGACGTCGTAGCCCGCGCGGCGCAGCGCCGCGGCGGCGACGGAGTTGCGCAGTCCGGACTGGCAGAACGTGATCAGCCGGCCCGCCTCACGGTCGGGCAGGTCGTCCTGGTGGAAGAGCACCTTCCCGGCGGAGAGCTGCTCGGCACCGGGGACGGTCCCGTCCGCGTGCTCGCTGCGGTTTCGCACATCCAGCAGCAGGGCGGTGGAGTCCTCCGCGCGCAGCGCCTCCAGGTCGCCGGGGGAGACCACCGCCGGGACCGTGGTGGGCAGGCCGTCGAGGGAGGTGACGTAGCCGGTCAGGGAGTCCACGCCGACGCGCACGAAGTGATCGCCGTACTCGGTGGCGGTCTCGGCGTCCTCGGCGAGGACGACGAGCTCGGCGTCATCGGCCTCGGGGTCGAAGGCCCAGGCGATGTGGGTGGCGGCCTTGCCGAGCGAGGGGATGCTGAGCGCGCCGGGCACGGTCCCGGTGTGGACCTGGTCCACGGGACGGGTGTCGATGAGGGCGTAGGTGCCGTCCTTGAGTCCGCGGGTGAGCTCTTCGACGCCGACCACTCCCGGCGTGGGGCGGCGGCCGAGGATGGCGGGACCTTGCTTGTTCTGGCGCTTCATGCGGGCGAAGTAGGCGTGCGCGTCGGGCTGGCCGTCGAGCAGCTCGTCGATGAAGCCCTGCTCGTCGTCGCGCTCGAGGTAGGTGGCCCACCAGGCGAACTTCCGCTCATAGCCGACGGTCGTCGAGGGCAGAGCGCCCAGCGCCTTGCCGCAGGCCGAGCCAGCGCCGTGGCCGGGGAAGACCTGCACATGGTCGGGCAGGGTGAGGAAGGCGCTCTTCAGCGAGGCGAACAGCTGCTTGGCGCCCTTGAAGCGGGTGTCCTCCATGCCGGCGGCCTCGTCCAGCAGGTCCGGGCGGCCCAGGTCGCCGGAGAACACGAAGTCGCCGGTGAGGTAGTAGCCGGGCTGGTCGGTGAAGGCACCATCGGTGACCAGGTAAGACAGATGCTCCGGGGTGTGACCCGGGGTGTGCCGCGCGGTGACGGTGATGTTGCCGAGGGTGATCGTGTCGCGATCGTGCAGCAGCTCGGCGTCGAAGCCGTAGGTCCAGTCCTCGCCGCCCTCGCCGGAGACGTATGCGGTGGCGCCGGTGGCGGCGGCCAGCTCGCGGGTGCCGGAGAGGAAGTCGGCATGGATGTGGGTCTCGGTCACGGCGGTGATGGTCATCCCGTGGTGGGCGGCGAGGTCCAGGTAGACCTGGATGTCGCGCCGTGGATCCACCACCAGTGCCACGCTCTGGGACTGGCAGCCGATGAAGTAGCTGGCCTGGGACAGGTCCTCGTCATAGATGCGTTCGAGAAGCATGATTCCTCCTGTGCGGTGTGGGCGATAACAGTCGATCTATACCCCCGAGGGTATCAGGTACCCCCGGGGGTATGCAACGAGGGGGTCGGGAGGTGGTCGTTGCGGCGCATGCGCAGCGCGACGAGAACTCCGGATGCGGCAGTCAGAGCGGCCACGATGATGACCGCGGCCTCGAGTCCGAGGGCATCGGCCGTGATGCCGGCGACCAGGGCGCCGATGGCGAAGCCGCCGTCCCGCCACAGCCGGTAGACGCCCACCGCGCGTGCCCGCCACAACGGATGGGCGACATCGCCGATGCCGGCGAGCAGGGTGGGGTAGACCATCGCGGTGCCCAGTCCCAGCAGCGCCATCGCCCCGAGCCATGACGGGAAGCTCGAGCCGGCAGCGATCAGGGCAAGGGCCAGTGCCTGGGTGAGCATGCCGGCGACGATGAGGCCTTTACGGCCCCACCGGTCAGACAGCGCCCCGGTCACCAGCTGCGCAGCGCCCCATGCGGCCGGATAGACCGCGGCGAGCACGCCGACCTGCCCCAGTGGCAGCCCCGCGGTGGCGAAGAGGACGGGGAAGAGCCCCCAGGCGAGGCCGTCGTTGAGATTGTTGACCAAGCCGGCCTGGCTGATCGAGGACAGTGACCGATCTCGGAAGCTGGTCAGCACGAAGACCTCCCGGTCGCTGCGGCCCTTCCTATCGGGCGCCTCAGCGCCGCCAGGCTCGTGGCGCGCGTGATCGCGGGTCTCGCGCACCAGGAGAACCGACAGTCCCAGGCCCAGGGCGATGAAGGCGGCGCCCAGCAGGAACGGTGCAGGCCGCAGTCCATAGACCTCGGCGAGGTATCCGGTGGCCATAGCGGTCCCGGCGACCCCCAGGTAGCCGGCGGCCTCGTTCAGGCCCATGGCGGTGCCGCGACGATGGGGGCCGACCAGGTCCATCTTCATCACCACGGTGGTGGACCAGGTCAGACCCTGGCTAATACCCAGCAGGACGTTCGCGGCCACGACCCACCCCCAGGTCGGGGCCAGGATCAGCAGAACCGGGACCGGCAGGGCGAGCACCCATCCTGCGACCAGTACGGGCTTGCGCCCGTGGCGGTCGCTGAGGGTGCCGGCGAGGTAGTTCGCGCCGGCTTTGGCCAGGCCGAAGGCGAGGATGTACGTCAGCGCCCCGGAGTAGTGGTCCAGCCCGAACTCCTCCGTGGCCAGCAGCGGCAGCACGGTCCGCTCCTGCCCGAGGGTCGCCCCGACCAGGGCGTTGACTGCCACGAGCAGCAGGAACTGGGGAAGGTTCTCCCGCAGCCCCCATCGGAGCGGAGCAGCGATGGTGCGATGGGTCATCCTTGATCAGCCTCCGGGGCCGGCGCGCCCACGGAACCCATGTCCTGGGCGCGCACTGTCTCGAGCATCCTGGTGAGGCGGGAGGCGCGGAGCCCGCCCTGGTGGGTCTGCACCAGCAGCCCGTCACGGAAGAGCATCAGCGTGGGCAGGGCCCGGATGTTCGCGGCAGCCGCCAGTCCGGGCTCCGACTCGGTGTCGACGGCGGCGAACAGCACCTCCGGGTGCTCGGCGGCGACGCCGGCGAAGATGGGGGAGAAGCGTCGGCACGGGGCGCACCAGGAGGCCCAGAAGTCCACCACGACCAGCTCATGAGAACGGATCGCGGAGCCGAACGTGGTCTCCGTCAGAGCGAGGACGCGCCCGGGTGCGTGGGGAGCGGCGGCGCTCATGCGGGCCGCCGCGTCGCGCGTAGGGGGCAGCTCGGCAGCAGGAACCAGCATCCGGCGGCCGCGAGGGCGAGCAGCGCCGCTACCGCGCCGGCGATGGTGCCGGCGATCCCCGGCAGCTCCTGGACCAGGACGAAGGCCCCCATCACCAGGACAAAGATGCCGAAGCCCTTCCGCAGGACGTTTTCGGGGACCCGCCCGGCCAGGCGGGATCCGAGCAGTGAGCCGAGGATCGCGGCCAGGGTCACCCCGCCCACCAGGGCCCAGTCCAGCGAGACCGAGGTGAGGTAACCGGCGAGCCCCGCGAAGGACTTCATCGCGATCACCACCAGCGAGGTGCCCACGGCCACAGGCATCGGCAGCCCTCCCAGCAGCGCCAGGGCGGGCACCACCAGGAACCCTCCGCCCGCGCCGACCAGTCCGGTGGCGAGTCCGACCGCGAGTCCTTCGATCACGATCTTCGCCGTGGGCAGCTCGCGTGCGGAGGGATCCTCTGCGCGGGCGCCCTTGCGGCCGCGGATCATCGCGATCGACGTCGCGACCATCATCAGCGCGAACGCGATCATCAGCACGGTGCCCGGGATGTAGCCGCCGAGGATGCCGCCGCCGAAGGCGCCGACCATCCCGGCTGCCCCGAAGATCAACCCGGTGCGCCACCGCACCCGGCCTGCGCGGGCGTGGCTGATGGCGCTGACTGCCGAGGTGGTCCCGACGATGAACAGCGAGGCGGCGATCGCTTCCTTGGGCGGGAGTCCCGCCACATAGGTCAGGATCGGTACGGTCAGGATGGAGCCGCCGCCGCCGAGCAGTCCGAGCGAGACGCCGATCAGGACCGCCAGCAGCAGGGTCAAAACGAGGGTGAACGTCACGGAGGACCTTTCTGTCGAGGTGGGGCGTCAGGAGGTCGGCAGGCCGGCGTTTCGCCAGGCGATCATGCCGCCGTTCATGGTGTCGGCCTGGAAACCGGCCGCTGTGAGCTCCTCCGCTGCGCGCGCGCTGCGCTTGCCGCTGCGGCACACCGTGACCACGGGCCGCGCACGGTCCAGCTCTGCCGTCCGCGAGGCCAGCTGACCCAGCGGGATGTGGAGTGCCCCGGGGATCATCCCTTCGACAACCTCCTCGTCCTCCCGGACATCGACGATCTGGTCCCGCACGCGACGGACGTCTACCTCGGCAACAGTGATCTCAGACATGACAACTCCCTCTCGAGCATCGAAGAGCCAGCGACAGGATCCGTCGCGGCAGGCGAACCATCGCCACTGCCACGCACACTCTCATATACCCAGGGGGGTATGCAAGACACCCCCGGGGGTATAGTGTGGTGTCAACGCCTCGGCTCGTCAGGAGAACGCCATGGAACTCGACCCTTCAGACATGACTCCCGTCATCCATCGCCTTAAGCGCGCTCAGGGACAGCTCGCCGCCGTCACCCGGATGATCGAGGAGGGGAGTGACTGCAAGGACGTCGTCACCCAGCTCTCAGCCGTCTCCAAGGCGCTGGACCGCACCGGCTTCGCGATCATCGCCAGCGGGATGGAGCAGTGCATGACCAGCCCGGACAAGGATCTGGACCGCAAGGAGCTCGAGAAGCTGTTCCTGACCCTGGCCTGAGACCCAGGGCCTCGAGATGATTGAGGTCCGGCACGACGACCCGAAGGAGAAGACGATGACCTACACCCATCACCTCACCCTCGACCAGCCGTACGGGCAGGCCGTCGAGAGTGTGCGTGCAGCGCTGTCCGAGCAGGGATTCGGGATCATCACCGAAATCGACATGCGGGCCACGTTCGAGAAGAAGCTCGACGCCGACGCGGCCGAGGAGATCGGCGACTACATCATCCTCGGCGCCTGTAATCCCAGCCTTGCTCGCCGGGCTCTCGCCGCAGAGCCGCAGCTCGGCGCACTCCTGCCCTGCAACGTGATCGTCCGGGCCGGCGCCGACGACGGCCACAGCATCGTCGAGGCGATGGATCCGAAGGTCATGGTCCAGCTCAGCGACAGCGACCACGTCCGCGCGGTGGCCGACGACGCCGACACGCGGCTACGCGCAGCCCTGGCGTCGTTACGGCGCACTGACTGACGCTCAGCGGCTCAGCGGACGTGCCGGTCCGGTGAGCGCTGGCCACGATGGGATCGCCCCCGTTGCGACGGGTGCGGAAGAAGGCCTTAGGACCCCAGCCGGACGACTGGATCTAGGGTCTTTCGATTGCTCCTGCGCAAGGGGTCAAAGACTCAGGGGTTCGCTGCTCGAGCAGGATCGTGCTCCGCAAGGCCGCCAGGTGCGCCGAATTGCCCTAGTGAGCAGCGTTGATAGATCCGATCACCGCGTCCGCAGTCCGCAACAGTGGTTCGCCCCCGCCCCTCAGGTGTCGGATCCGCACCCCCGGTCGAGGCCTTGGTTGTGCAGAGCGACGACGCGCGCCCGGTCCTTCGAGTCCTGCACTGAGCTTCGGCTCTCAAGCGTCACCTCAAGCACCTCAGCCCCGGCGAGCTCGTAGTAGAGCACCTCCAGGCATTTCCGGCGAACCTCTTCGTCTCGCGTTGACGCTCGCTCACTAGTTGCACTTACTATGTGCGATAGTAATCATGTCCCCCCTCGAACGGAGATCCCTGTGACCCGCCCCGATCCTCGGTCCGCCGATGAACCGTCCACGACGATGGGCTCGCCCCGTCGACGCTGGCTGACCCCGGTGCTGATCGTCCTGAGCACCCTGGCGCTGGTGGCAGGGGTGTTCGTGGTGCACTCGGCCTCCACCGACCCGGGGAGCGAGGGCACTGCGGCCGAGGGCGGTGAGCCGGCGGCCGTGGTCGTCGAGGCTCCCTCGGAGGTCGCCGCGCCGGACCTCAGCAGCGAGGAGTCCCGCAACCCCGAGGATCTGCTGGCCGAGGGCCCGGTCGATGCCCCCGTCGCGCTGGTGGTCTTCACCGACTACCAATGCCCCTACTGCGCCCAGTGGACCCATGAGACCGCGCCGGTGATGCGCGAGTACGTCGAACGCGGGGAGCTGCGCATCGAGTGGAGGGACGTGAACGTATACGGCGAGGACTCCGAGCGCGCCGCCCGAGCATCTCTGGCAGCCGCCATGCAGGGCGAGCACGAGGCGTACCAGCAGCGCCTGTTCGAGGGCGGCGAGATCCGCTCCTCCGCGGACCTGAGCGAGGAGGCGCTGATCGATCTCGCCGGTGAACTCGGACTGGACACCGACCGGTTCACGGAGGATCTGCACTCCGAGGAGGTCGCCAGCACGATCGCAGCGAACGCCCAGCAGGGCATCGAGCTCGGTGCCCTGTCCACCCCGGCCTTCCTCATCGGCGGCACCCCGACCATGGGGGCCCAGCCCACCGAGGTCTTCGTCGACATGGTCGATGAAGCGCTGGCGGAAGAGGACTGAAATGGAGGTCGGTCTGCTCACCGCTTTCCTGGGCGGCGCGCTGGCCCTGCTCAGCCCCTGCGGGGCGCTGCTGCTGCCGGGCTTCTTCGCCTCCACCGTGACCACCCGGGCGGGTCTCGTGCCGCACGCCCTCGTGTTCTACCTCGGCCTCGCCCTGACCTTGGTGCCGCTCGGCCTCGGCGTCGGAGCGCTGGGCTCGCTCCTGGCGGGCCACCACACGCTGCTGGTCACGGTCACCTCGGTGCTGCTGGTTGTCCTCGGTGCGGCCCATGCACTCGGGTTCGGCTTCGACCTAGGCCGGCTCCTGCCCGGCTTCGAGAGGCTCCAGCAGAGCTCGGCGCAGGGTCGGGGTTTCGGTCGCACCCTGCTGCTGGGAGCGGTCGGGGGCGTCGCGGGGTTCTGCGCGGGCCCGATCCTGGGCGCTGTGCTGACGCTGGCGATGGGCCAGGGCAGCACGGTGATCGCCGGGCTGTTGCTGGCGATCTACGGCGCCGGGATGGTGGTGCCGCTCATGATCCTGGCCGCGGTCTGGCACCGGCTCGGAGCGCGGGGCCGGTCCCGGCTGCGGGGACGGGAGTTCACGCTCCTGGGACGCCGATTGCACACCACGACCTTCGCGACCGGCCTGCTGATCATCGCGCTGGGTGTGCTGTTCTGGACCACCAACGGCCTGGTGACGATGCCCTCGCTGGTCCCCACCAGCACCCTCGCCCGCTGGCAGGCGAGCACCGCCGGCCTGTCCAGCCCGCTGGTGCAGGCCGGCATGCTCCTCGCCCTCGGCGCGCTCGCGCTCGGGATCTGGTTTAGGCACGACCGCCGACGCCAGCCGGATCGCGCGGCGCAGGTGAAGATCCGCGTTCCCGGACCGCGCGCATGAGGCGGCGGACGCTTCTGGCGACTGCGCCGCTGCTGGCTCTGCTTGCCGCGTGCAGCTCCTCGGAGCCGGCACCGACGCAGCCGACGCCGGCAGCGCCGGTCGAGGACCCGACGCCGCGGCGTCGGGGCGAGGTCGCCCCGCGCGTGGCGCCCGAGGAGATGCGGCTGCCGCTGGAGATGATCCCGATGATCGTCGTGGACCCGGGGTGGACGGCGCCGTCGCAGCAGCTGGACGGCGTCTTCGTCGGCTATCGCGAAGGGGAGGACCGGCTCACCTACCTCGCCGTCGATCAGGACGGGACGGTGCTCTGGGAGGCCGACCGGCCGCTGAGCTGCACCGGCTTCACGCTGACCCGCGGAGCGGACGACCAGCCCTTCGTCGTACTCGCCGACCTCGCCCCCGCGCCGGACGCCCTCGGCGCCATGACGCTGACTGGCTATGACTTGCGCACGGCGGAGCCGCTCTGGGGGCCGGTCGCGGCGCTCGGGGCCCAGGCCGCGCTCGGGCTCGTGTTCGCCGAGCCGACTGACACCCCGATGGGTGCCGGAGGTCCGCGCACTGCTCTCTCCGGCGCCGATGGCGAGGTGGCTGTGGCCGAGGTCGAGCTGGACGGCGGGCGGATCCTCGCCGAGCATCTGGGCACGATCCTGACCAGCGACGGTGCGACGCTGATCGCGAGCAACATCGCAGGGCAGCGCCTGTGGACGAAGGAGCTGCCCGCGGATTGGGACCTCGGACGCCTCCGCGTGCTCGGGACCATCGACACCGTCGTCCCCCATGCCGTCATCGCCGACCCGCGCGGCGCCGGGCTCGTCATCGACCTGAGCAGCGGGGCACAGATTGCCACCGACGTCTCGGCGGCCGCGCACGACCATATCCACGACGTGACGGTCCTGGCCGCGGGCACGACGGTGTGGGGACTGGATGCGGACGGGCGTGAACAGTGGCGGCACGAGGACCCTGAGCCGCTGGACCTGATCAGCGCTGGGGAGCGCCTCGCCTACGCCGTGCGCCGCGAGGAGGGCACCTTGGTGGTTCTGGACACTCTGCAGGGCCTCATGGTCAACCCGTTCGACGTCGACAGCAGCGCCCCGATCGCGATGCCGGAACTCTTCTCTGCGGACGCCGCGGCAGTGGTCCGGGCCGGGGAGCGGCGCTGCCTCGTCACCACCGTTTTCGACGAGCACTTCGGCACCCGGGAGTAGGCGGCCTCAGGCCGGAACGGTGCAGCCGGTCAGCAGCAGCGTCGCGTACGGCCAGGACGCGAGCACGGCGACCCCGACCAGCACCGCCGGCAACGTCATCAGCAGCAGTGCCGGAGCCACCGCGGGCCTGATCTCGGCGGGCGCGACCAGGTGGCGGATCCGGTCCGGGCCGGAGCCCGGCCGGCCGGTGGCATGCAGCAGCACATCGGCTCGTGCGCTGTCCGGAGCGGCCGTGCCGAGGGCCAGGAGCGCGCTGGCCAGGGCCGAGGTGCTGGAGCGCTGGCGCGACAGGTCGTCGGCCGCGATCTCCACCAGATGCGGGATCACGTCCTGGACGGCGCGGACCAGGGGCACCAGCCGCAGCGGCTGTGAGATCGCCTGCAGCACCGCCATGATCTCGTGGTGGTGCAGCCGCAGGTGCGCGTGCTCGTGCTCGATGACGGCGCAGAGCTCCCGGTCGTCGAGGACGTCGAGGAGCCCCTGGGAGACCACGATGCCACCGTGTCGCCGTGGCAGCGTGAACGCCTGCGCATCCCGGGCGGGTATCAGGAGGACCTCGCGCCCGCCCACCCAGACCCGTCGGCCGGTCGCTGCCAGCTCGAGGCCGAGAGAGCGGGTCGACCTCGTGCGTGCCACCAGGTGGACGGTACCGCCGACAGTCAGAGCGAGCAGGCCCAGCAGCGGCAGCAGCGCCGGCACCGCGGCGGGCAGGGGCAGCGTGAATCCGGGAGAGGAGGCGAAGGGGGTCGCCGCGGCCAGGCACCGCTGACAGACGTCGGCGAACGGAGCGGGCAGCACCTGCGGGCCGGTGACCGCTCCGGCGAGGGCCACGATGAGGCTCGCCGAAGCGGCCAGCCAGATCCCGAGGACCACGAGGAGTGCGATGGAGGCTGCCTGCGGGGCGCGCGCCATCACAGCAGCCCCACGGTGCACCAGTACGGGCCCGAGCAGGGCGGGAACCAGGACCGCGACAGCGGTCAGCGCGAGCTGCATCATGTGGGCTTCTCGATGGAGGGAGCCGTGGGCTCCTCCCGTCCGAGGAACTCGCGCAGGAGGGCGACGTCCTGGGCGTCCATGCCCTCGACGAACCGCAGGATCGAGGCGCGACGGTCCGTGCTGCCCGACAGCGCCTCGCCCATCAGTCGGGCCGCATGCTCCGCGCGCGACAGCCGCGGCCCGTAGTGTGCGGACCGGCCCACTCGGCGGTGCGCCACCAGCCCCTTGCGATCGAGGTTCGTCAGCACCGTCGCGATCGTCGTGTAGGCATGCCGGTCGCCCAGCTGCGCGATCAGCTCGCGGACGGTCAACTCACCGCGCTCCCACAGCTGCTCCATCACCTGCTGCTCCAGCGAACCCAGGCGCAGCCGCTCCGCGCCCCCTCCGGTCTCGGTGCCGCTCATCGCGTCCTCGCCATCGCCGCAGCAGAGGTAGCTGGCAGTGGGCAGGACACCTGCCCCTTGAGCCGCCAGAGCACGGCCACAGCGGCCAGGACCAACGAGACGAGCGCAAGCAGGGGCTGCAGCGGCGCGAACCAGGTCAGCGCTCCGGTGTAGCCCAACGCCAGCAGCGCGATCTTGTTGCATACGGGGCACCCCACCGCGAACCAGGCCAGCACCCCGGCAGCCGTCCCGGTCCTCACCTCCCGAGCCTCCGACCGACTCCCGGGCTCGATCCCTCGCGCCTGCTCGGGGACCGGCGAGGTGACGTACGTGGCGACGAGCATGCCCAGCAGGACCGAGGACAGCACCCACACGGGGTAGTTCCACCACACCGTGGGGATGTCGCGCGCGAACACCTGATTCGGGATCAACACCGTCGCGAACCCCATCAGCAACCCGATCCCGAGCGCTGCGCCGGCGGCGACGAGCACCTGACGCGCCCGCCACCCCCGCAGCGCCAGCGCCGCCAAACGCAACGATCCCGAGGTCATCCCGAACGAACCGGTAAGGGGAGTCATGGGGCCAGTATGCCCCGAGTCGACTATCACGCATAGTCGTTGACGCTCAATCGAGTCGTCGCAAGACGAAAACTACTCTCACAGCCCCGCCACGGCCGAGCGTGGCATCTGTTCGGAGACCGGCGCTTTCCTGCTCTTCTGCGGGAGAGTCGGACGCTCTGGTGTCTCTCTTGGGTATACCCAAACGCGACACTCGGTGCACAGCCATCGCCGCTGTTCCACAAAGTCCATTCACGCGTTTCGGCACATGTCTCGGCTAGGGTCTAAGACATGAATGGAACACCTCGGGCCCCGGGGCAGCGCGTCGCGTACCTCCGGGTGTCATCGGCCGGCCAGAACGTCGCCCGGCAGCTCGAAGCGGTGGGGGAGTGCGACCAAGTCCTCACCGAGAAGCAGTCTGGCAAGAGCGCCATGGACCGCCCGCAGCTGCAGGCACTCATCCGGCACGTCCGCCGCGGCGACCATGTCGTCGTCGCATCCATGGACCGGCTGGCCCGGTCGGTCATCGACCTCAACGACATCGTCCAGCAGATCACCGGCGATCCCGCCGAGCACACCGAGCAGCACCCCCGGAAAGGCGCGAGCGTCGAGTTCCTGAAGGAGCGGCTCACCTTCGAACCCGGGCACGCGGATGCGATGGCCGCGTTCCAGCTGAACATGATGGGCGCCTTCGCGCAGTTCGAGCGCGAGCTCATCCGTCAGCGCCAGGCCGAGGGCATCGCCGTCGCGAAGAAGCGCGGCGCCTACAAGGGCCGGCCCCGCAGCCTCGAAAGCGACCAGATCCGCTCCGTCCGCAACGCCGCCCTCGCCGGCACCCCCAAGGCCCAAATCGCCCGTGAACACGGCATCAGCCGATCCACGCTGTACCGATACCTCAGGCAAGATCCACTCTCAGCTGCGCTGTGAATTCCGGGCGTGTCCCCGATAATGGGGGCATGACGATTGACTGGATCTGCTGCAACTTGCCCGTGCTCCACGGGAGCATCGCTAGCAAGTCCGCGCGCAGCCGATGAGCGGAGCGTTCGCGGTGCTTTGGCCCCTTGTCTCGAGCCTTGTCGTCTCCGTGGTGGTCACGCTGATCACTTCCCACCTCGCGGTTCGCCGATGGCGCCGCGAACGAGTCGCCTCCGCACGAGACGAGGCGTACAAGAACCTCAGCACCTCCGCCTATAGGTGGGCCCGGACACTCCGGGACAACACCGTGAAGGAGCTAGACCACGGAGAAGCGGCCGATGTCGAAGCTCTCGAAGCAACACACAACGAGCTCAACGACTGCTTGTTCATGCTAAGCAAGGTGGCCGACCGGAAATCCTTCACTAAGGTCGAAGACGCATACAATCGCATGGTGGACGCTGCACTGAACGTCGACGTAAGCGACCCTGCGCTGAGGACGACCGGCACAGAAGCTGGCCTACTCGCACAGATAGCGGTCAACGACTTCGTGGACGTCGTCTCCAGCGAAATGCGCACTCAGCTCGAGCGCTAACGCCGACGCGTCCTGCTGCTGGGGTGGTGAGCTGGTCGAGGAGCCGGGTCAGCGTGATCGACGTCAAGGCCGATCACTGAGGCCGCCCTGTCGATCACGGAAGGAACAAAAACTCTAGATCTCGACCGAGCAACTTCTGAGGTCGAAACGTCAAAGTAAGGCGCCGACGGCGCTCTAGTATAAGTGTAGAAGTCCGTTGCCGCGCACGTCAGAGGAGAAATAATGCCGGAAGCGCCACCCGCAGTCGCACTGACCGTACGGAGTGAATCAGTCCAGCGCGCTTACTCTGCCTATCGATCCGATCAGTACCGTGTTAATCGACGCTATCAGCGTAAATTAGTATGGTCTGTCGAAGAGAAGCAGCGGCTTATAGACTCAATTGTGTTAGCACTCCCTCTTCCGCTTTTTTTGGTCGCCGAAACCTCTTCGGGCCCGGATGCGACGCTTGAGCTAATCGATGGGATGCAGCGTCTTAACGCGATCTTCTCGTTCATCGAGCAGGAGTATGAGTACAAAGGCGGATACTTTGATCTCGACACGCTCGCAGACACGAAAGCGTTAAAGGATTCCGGCGCGCTGTCCCAGAAGACACCGATAGTAAGCCGAGAAGTGTCGGTCGCCATTTCGAACTATTCTTTGGCGCTTTCCGTTTTTAGAGCGGAGCAACAGGCTTCGGTCGATGAAGTATTCCGCCGAATTAACTCGGGCGGACGTCGTCTGTCCAAGCAGGAGTTGCGTCAGGCGGGGACGTTGTCAACACTCGCTGACTTAGTTCGTCAGATCGCGTCGACCATTCGTGGCGATAACTCTCCAGGTGACGTAATCCCGCTCCGCAAAATGCCGCTCCTGAGCATTAGTAACCGGGGCCTAGGGTATGGTGTAAATGTTAACGATATATTCTGGGTGCGTCAGAATATACTTCGAAGCAACGATGTGCGGGAATCTTTAGACGAGCAGCTAATCTTGGACATGGTTCTGGATTGTTTAATTGATCCTTTGGCGGCGAGCACCGGCTCGGCGCGGGACGCGGCCTATGATTTTGAGGCTGCGCCGGACGATCCAGCTGAAGACCGTACTGCTTCCACTATTTCCATCAATGCACTTGTTAGCGCGTATGGCGCAGAGAAGCTTATAGCAGACTTCCTCGCCGTTCATGACGACCTGCGAAGCGTGCTCGACCAAGGCGATGATGGGTTTTCGCGCCTGATCGGTCTGCGCCCCTCAGGCCGTAGTGCTCGTTACTATCACGCGCTTTTCATCGCATTATGGGAGCTGCGGTTTAAGGATGTGAGGCACAAGCGGCGCGTTCATGATCCGTTGGCAACGAGGCAGAAGCTCCGCAATCTCGCGACTCATGCATCGATTACTAGTGGGGGCGACTGGCGCGCAGAATTAAAGCGCCAAACAGTCGACGCCTTCAAAGGAATCGTCCTCGACTCTTTAGAGGAATTTTCGGAGACCGACGAAGATCTGCAGCGATTCGGATGGGCAACGCATTTGGAGCAGCTTCTTACAAATGCACTGGTTGAGCAGCAGTCATTCGACTGCAAGCAGGGGCTTCATCGCCTCGACAGTGCACGAGAGTTTGACGCCGATTCGTTTAATAAGATTCTGCGGACACTTACTGCGATCTCGAACGTTGGGCCAGAATCGACGGGCTATGTTGTGCTTGGCGTGGCTGACAGCGAAATGGACGCTCTCCGAGTCCGGGAATTGGACGGCATTTCGGCGAGCACCGTTCGAGAGTTTCGTGTAGTTGGCATTGGCCGCGAGGCAACTTTGCGGGGCACCAGTTTGAACGACTACTGGGCGTGGATAATTCAGCGAATTTCCTCCAGCTCAGACATTCCGTCGTGGATGGCTGCAAATGTGGCGCGCGACGCGCGCCTGGTTACGTATAAAGAAAAGTCCGTGGCGGTGCTCAAAGTCCGGCCAGCCACCGAGGTCGCGTTCTATAAAAATCAACTATGGGACCGTGCGGGGTCTGAGTCGGTCGAGGTGCCCGCCGGGCCGAGGCTTGTTGAAGTTATCGGGCGGTTTGCTTAGCGTTTTAGCTAGTCAAAGGGGTGTGCACGAGTCCGGGGTGCCGCCGTGCGTGAGCCCGGTGTGAGGTGGTCGCGACCCTATGACCCTCCCGACATGCCTCCAGAAGCGCCGAATTCTGCGGATGAGTGATTGGATATTTCAGTAATTGTTGGCGTAGCGGGACTCGTACAGCGCCAGCGCGTCCGTTGCCTCGTTGACCGCGGAGCGGACGGATTCGTTCTTCATGTCGAGCACACGCAGCTGCCCGTCGACCCTGGTGAGCGCCTCCACGCGGTGGAAGTCATCGCCGAACTCGACCGCAAAGCGTGCCAGGCCACGTAGCTTCGGGAGTGCATCCGCGAGGTGGTGTGAGTGCGGGTCCACCAGCGAGGCTCGGACGGTGCCGTCGCCAGGTGCGGTGTCGAAGAAGACGAAGTCGGGGCGCATGGTGCGCCAGTCGCCCTTGCCGTCCTGGTAGGCGACGGACACCGCTTCCTGGGCGTTCCGCGCGGGGTTGCGATACCACGCGACCGCTCCGGGACGAGTCATCTCGTGGTCAAGGACCTCGATCTCCCACGGGTTCAGCTCGCCGACCGGGAAGCTTCCGTCCTCGTCGGCGAGCAGATGGCGTGTCCGTGTAGGGAGCGGGACGCGGGCGCCGTCGTCGGTGGAGCCCATGGTCTCGGCGACCACGTTGGTCGGCCGGGTGATCGTCATGCGCTGCGGGTCGGTGGACATGGCCCGGATGTCGTTGTAGACGGCCTGACGGTCATCGGCGAGATCCATGATCGCGACCCGATGTTCATCCAACCAGGCGGTCGTGAGCCTGTCGGCTTCCTGGCCGAGGGTCTCGCGTACTTCGTGGACGAGCGAGAGTGCTGCTGTGCGGACGTGGGCCTCGCGCAGTCCGTCGTCGTCGGTGTTCGGGTCGTCGGGGCCCGCGAGATAGTCGACGTAGGCGCCGGCGATCGCCTTGGACAGGATGCGTCCGGCATCGCGGTAGGCGGACTGGATGGCGCGATCGTCGGCGACCATGGCGAAACGCTCGACCAGCGAGGTCTCGCTGCCGTACGTGCCAATGACGGTCTGGCCCTGGACGGTCCAGACGTCCTGGACGGCTTCCTCGATCCGGGAGCGGTAGCGGGCGGCGCAGCCGTCGAGCACTGCGCACATCTCCTCGAGCGCCTGCTTGCCGGCGTCCGGGCGCAGGCCGTCGGTGGCGAGGGCGTGGGCCAGGGCGAGGAGTCGGTGGATGGGTTTGGCGCCCTTGCGGGGCAGCGACTGCGACGGCAGGGCCTCTAGGGCGGCCCAGACGGTTTCTGGGATGGCGCTGTTCTGTCCGAACTCGCGCGGGTCAATCAGGACCTTGCGCTCCCCGCCGGAGTCGGGGAAGTCCTCGGAGCCGGCGGTCAGGACCTGCACGACGGTCTCGGCAGTCTTGCGATCGAAGTGCGGCAGGATGCATTCGACCGCGTTCAGCTTCTCGTTGCCCGGGATCCGCATCGCTAGGGGCGCGCGGACCATCCGGCCCAGCAGCTGGGTGATGTGGACGGCGTCCCGCGCCGGCCGGAACGAGACCAGCACCTCCGCGCGGGGGCAGTCCCATCCGGTCGAGATCGCGTCCTTGGCGATCAGCACCCGCACGTTGGTGGCATCCTGCACCCGCTCGGGAGCGAGGTAGCGGACCTGGTACGGGCCCCACTGCTGGATCGAATGATCGCCGAGGACGTGGGCGATCGCGTCCTCGCTGAGACCTGGCCAGTGCGCGAAAACCGTGTCCAGCGCGCGCACGTATAGCTCTTCGTCTGGGGTGTTGGGGACCTGCAGCACCATCAGCGGCACCACCGGGTCCACCGGTGACCCTGCAGCATTCGACGGCTGGGTCGCGGCGTAGTCCGCCCACGCCTGGGTCGACTCCACGATCTTCTGCGTCGCGCGGGTCAGCAGCACCGTGTCGAACGCGCCCGTCTCGGCGGGGATGTCCAGCGCGATGGTGTCCTTCAGCAGGCCCGATTCCTGGACGCGCGCTGGGTCCACCGTCACGCGCGGGAGCGCGATGCGCTGGCCGGTGAGGTCGGCCTCGGCCATGGCGGCCTCGAAGCGTTGCACGGTCGCCGAGATGCCCCACACCACCGGCATCGGCGGCACGCCGCCGTGCCCGTCGATGAGCCGGCGCACGATCGTCGCCTTGTCCCTCGAGCTCTTCGTCCCGAAGCCGCGGTGGGCCTCGTCCTGCACCATGAACAGGGTCAGGCTCGGGTCCGCGATCGTGTTCGCCAGCGTCTCCCAGATCGTGAACGATTGCAGGTCCGGCGACGCCGAGGGGCGCAGCTCGGGGAACTGCTGAGTCTCGTCGCCGGTGTCGTGCCCCCGGGTCAGCAGCGAGGACTTCGTCAGCTTGCCGGTGTTCAGGAAGTACACCGTCCCCGGCGCCAGCTTCTCCATGGAGAACGGGTGCTCGATGGTCACCAGATCTGAGTGCTTGAGCTTGTCGGACGCGGCCATCAGACGGAACCGGGTCTGCTCGTTGAGGTTCGGATCGTCGGAGAACCACAGCACGACTGCGCTCGGGTCGGGCGCGACATCGAAGGCGTCGTCACCGTAGAACAGGGCCTCGATCGCGGCCGCGGCCATGACGGTCTTGCCGGCACCGGTGGTCGCCGTGAGCGCGAACTGTGAGCGGTCGCCGAGCAGTCGGAAGCGCTTGCGCGCATCACCGAGCCGGTCGATCACCTCGCGGACGGCATCGGCCTGGTAGTCCTTCAGCGTGTACTGCACGGCGTCACCCCTGTCCCTTGATCTCGAAGTTCCGCAGGTAGGACTCGTACAGCCGCACCGGCTCCACGCCGTCCGGCAAGGCGGCGCAGACGGACTGGAAGGCGCGGTCGTCATCTGTCACCACGAACACCACCCGCACATTCTCTGCAGCGGCGACATCGTTGAGGAAGGGTCCTGTCTGGTCGAGGTCTGCGATCACGGCGTAGACGTCGGCGACATCCCACCCCGTGTGCGGGATGGCGTCGATGCGGCGTCCGCGGGCGCCGGTCCGCAACCACAGCAGCGGAGCGATGGCGTCGAACGCGCGCCCTCGCGCGACCCGCCACGGCGACTCGTAGGTGAGCGCAAAGAACTCCACGTTCGCGTTCACCGTGTCCTCGTACCGCGAGCCGTCAGGCCTTTCACCGGTAACGACTGTCGTGATCCGCGGTTTGGTGACGTACTCGTAGACGCCCTGGGCCTCCCACTCCGGATCGCCCTTGCGGAGCCCCGCCTTGCGGAGTTTTCTCTCCTCCTTGGCGCCGACTTCGTTGTTCGTCACGAGAATGCACTGTCGGGTGCCGCCGTCCTCGGCGTTCAGGCGCATCACGGCCTCCATCGTGGAGCCGGAGCCACCGAAAAAATCGAGGATCGTCGCCTCTTTCGGCGCCGCCAAACTCAACCACCGCATGAGGACTTCATGGTCCTTAGGATTTGGGAACCTTTTTTCTCGAAAGACTCCGGACCCTGTATGGGTGTAAAGGTGACTCCCTCCCCGAGTGCGTACCGAGTCAAACACGGACGACGCCACTTGAGTCTCGAGGTCGTCCAGGAATGCTTTCCCGCGTGGGATTTTTCTCTCATCCTCACCAAAGGCGACGCGACCAGCCTTTATCTCTTCAAGCATTCTGCTCTCCTGATACCGCCACCCGCCCGAGGGGACTGCCACTGGATTGCCTGTGACGGGGTGTGGGAAAGTGTATTTCGGGCCGCCGCCTCCCGGCCATGTAAGATTTCCGTCCGCGCTGTAGAGTCGTCCGTGCTCGTCAACCTTGTTGTAACGAGAAACGCCGGGGTCCAGGTCCGACTTGTGCTGCTTGAGGAACAAAGAATACGCTTTGGTCGCGGTTTCGGGGTTGCCGTTAGACTCTCTCCAGATATTCCTGGCGGCTTCCCTAGCTAGATCGATGCCCCTCTTTTGCTCGCGCCATCGGAGTCCCGCGGCAGACATCTCCGGCTCATTTTTGGCGTAAATATGCATATAATCGGCACCGTTCGATACATACCGAGAGTCGTTCTTGCGTCCGCCCTGCCAGACCACGTTGGAGATGAAGTTTGACTCGTGGAACACCTGGTCCATGAGCATGCGTAGGCGGTGGTGCTCGTCGTCTCCGATGGCGACGATGATGACCCCGGTGTCCTTCAGGAGATCCCGTGCAAGCTGCAAGCGGCGTTCCATAAAGGCCAACCACTTGGAGTGTCGGTACATGTCCTCGCCGGAGACGTGGCGATCGTTGTAGATCCAGTCGTCGTTCCCGGTGTTGTACGGCGGGTCGATGTAGATCGCGTCAATCTGCCCGCGGTGGGTGTACTGCAGGGTGCGGAGTACGTGGAGGTTCTCGGCGTTAATTACGGTGTGGAAGGGCCGGGGGCCATCGCACTCGAGCCTGCCGGTGGAGACGAGTCCCGGATAGATCGTGTCCCGAAACTCGGCCACAACAACGAGATCCTCAAGAGGGGCTACCGCCGGCTCACCTGCCGGCTGGTTTGGGAGCTCGAGCAGGGCCACGCGGGCACTCGCGGACGCCTCTACCCGAGTGACCCGCCGCAGCCGCTGGTCTCCCTGGGACGTCGAGCCTCTCGGAGGCAGGATGCGCACCTTGTCGCCCTTGCGGACAGGCCGTCCCGGCAGCTCCACCGCCTCAGGCTGGTGCGGGCGCTCCGTCGGGTTGCGGCCTTCCAGCGCGGATTCGCGAGATACGCGACAAGCCACTCAAGATCTAGCGGATCCGTCTCAGCAGGCACACCATTCAAGTAGCGCCGCACGTGGTACTCGCGCAGTCGCACAGTCGTCTCGGAGCGCTCTGAGGCACGAAGCCAAGCGGTCCAGAGAGGAAGTTGTGCGATGACGTCCATGGCTTCCACGTTGCCTGACAGCTCTGTCGGGCTTCGAGCGGCGCCGATGTCTTGGGGATAACTGGGGTGTGTGGAGGAAAGAAGGCGCAGGGGCGCCGCTACAGCGTCTGCTCCGCCAAGGGGGTCATCCAAGAGTCACCCAACCATGATGCGTCGACCTCGGGCTTTGCCGAAGTCGACTTCGATCAGAGACCCCAAGGTGCGCGGCTCGAGACTCTTAATCAGCGGGTCCGGGGTTCGAGTCCCTGTTGGCGCACCCGAGAACGAAGCCCCCGTCGCATATGCGGCGGGGGCTTCGTCGTCGTCCGGTGCTCGGGAGCCGGGATTGTCCGCCGCGGCCGCGGTCCCCGCTCACGTGCCGCATCCGGATGTGTACGATCGTCCCGACCGTGCCGAGCCGGGAGGATCGATGACCCATCCCCACTTCGCGGGTGACCCCCGCACGAACCGCGAGCGGATGCTCGCCGGCGACCTGTACATCGCCGACGACCCCGAGAATGCTCGACTCCATGCCCGCGCCCGGCGCCTCGCCCACGAGTACCATCGCGCCGATTCCCTGGGCGAGCCCGGTGCCCGGGACCTGCTCGAGCAGCTGATCGGCGAGCTCGGTGAGGACGTCTACATCAGGTCGCCCCTCGCCGTGGACTACGGGGAGAACATCCGCATCGGCGCGCGGACCTTCATCAACAACAACCTCACCGCCCTCGACGTCGCCCCCATCGTGATCGGGGAGGACTGCCAGCTCGGCCCCAACGTCCAGCTGCTCACTCCCACCCACCCGATCGACCCCGAGCTCCGCCGCGACAAGCTCGAGGCGGCCGAGCCGATCACCCTCGGGGACAACGTGTGGCTCGGCGGCGGGGTCATCGTCTGCCCCGGCGTCACCATCGGCGAGAACAGCGTGATCGGCGCGGGGTCCGTGGTCACCCGGGACATCCCCGCGAACGTCGTCGCCGTCGGGAACCCGGCGCGCGTCCTGCGCCGGATACCCTGAGGCATGGCCGCCGAACGCAGATACGACCCGGAGCGCCGCCGGCGGATCATCGAGGCCTGCGTCGAGGTGATCGCCGAGAACGGGGTCGACGGGACCAGCCATCGCAAGGTCGCCCAGCGGGCGGGAGTGCCCCTCGGGTCCACGACCTACCACTTCACCGGGCGGGACGAGCTGCTCCGCGAAGCGCTGATGCTCTTCGCCGACTCGGTCGCGGATCGCTTCGAGGCGCGGCTCGCGGCCCTGCCCGTCGGCGGCGACGAGGACCGGGTGGTCGACGAGCTCGTCGCCCTGATCCTCGAGGACGTCTTCCCCACCCCGCGCGACCTGGTGCTGACCCATGAGCTCTACACCCTCGCGGCCCGCTCGCCCGCCTTCCGCGAACTGACCATGGCGTGGATGGCCCGCAGTCGCGCCGCGCTCGAGCGGCACGTCGACCCGCTCACGGCCCGGCTGCTCGATGCGCTCATCGAGGGGCTCACCATCCATCACGCGCTCGGCCCGGGCATGCTCGACGCCGCGGACATCGCCGAGGCCGTGCGGCGCATCGTCAGCCGGGAGCGCTGAGCCTGACTCGCCGGGGGAGGGGACCTCACATCCCGTGCCGCTCGCGCGACTACCGGGGGAGACGAGGAGAGTGACCATGACGACCGCCTGCCACACGCTCGTGGAGACCCGCCTCGGGGACCTGACCCTGGTCGCCGAGGAGGACGCCCTCACCGGCGTCTACTTCTCCCAGCACCGCTACCCGCCCGCCCCCGACTCCATCGGCGACCGCGTCGACGCCGCGGCCCGTCAGGTGCTCGCCCGCGCCGCTCAGCAGCTCGCCCAGTACCTCGACGGCGACCGCCACGACTTCGACCTCGCGCTCGCCCCTCGCGGCGACGACTTCTCCTGCACCGTCTGGGACCGCCTGCAGGAGATCCCCTACGGGACGACCACCACCTACGGCCGGATCGCCCAGGAGCTGGGGAATCCGCACCTCGCGCAGCGCGTGGGCCAGGCCGTCGGCCACAACCCGCTGAGCATCGTCATCCCCTGCCACCGGGTGGTCGGGGCCGACGGCTCCCTCACCGGATACGCCGGCGGCCTTCCGCGCAAGCGCCTCCTGCTCGATCTCGAGGAGCCCACCGCGGCGAGCGAGGCACGGCTCTTCTGAGCCGGGAACGCCATGGCCCACGTCCCCGGGTGCAGCGACCCCCGCGAAAGGGAGCGCCGATGCCGATGACCCTTCCCTTCGAGACCGCGGTCGACCGCCACGGCGCGACCGTGCTGCGGGTCTGCCGAGCCGTCCTCGGCCCCGGGCCCGACGCGGAGGACGCCTGGTCCGAGACCTTCCTCGCCGCGCTCACCGCCTGGCCCCAGCTCCCGGCCGAGACCAACGTCGAGGCGTGGCTCGTCCGCGTCGCGCAGCGCAAGGCGATCGACGTGACGCGTCGTCGGGCGCGCCATGCCGTCCCCACCGCAGAGTTGCCCGAGCGCGCCTCCTCCCAGGGGGACCCGGGGGAGGGGGACGACCTCTGGACCGCCGTCGCCGCGCTCCCCGAACGACAGCGTCTCGCCCTCGCCTACCACTATCTCGGCGGGCTACCGCACACCGAGACCGCCGCGCTGATCGGCGGCAGCGCCGACGCCGTCCGCCGTGCCGCCTCCGACGGCCTGCGCACCCTCCGTCGGCAGTACGCCCCGACAGACCCGAGCACAGGAGACCCTCGATGAGCTCCCCCCACCCGGCCGACCATCCCGCCACCGCACCCCACCCGTCCGTCGACCTCGATCGGGACCTCCCCGTCCCGGGCGCGATGCTGACCGCGCTCCGGGAGCGACTCGCCCGCCGCGCCGAGGAGGACGGTCTCCTCGACATCGCCTATCGGACGATCGACAGCCCGCTCGGCCCGCTCCTGCTCGCCGCGACCCCCGCCGGGCTGGTCCGGGTCGCCTTCGCGCTCGAGGACTTCGACGCCGTGCTGAGCTCCCTCGCCGCGACGCTCAGCCCCCGCGTGCTCGAGGCGCCGCGCCGCCTCGACGCGGCCGCCGCCGAGCTCGAGGAGTACTTCACCGGGACGCGCCGCAGCTTCGACCTGCGGTTGGACCGCTCTCTCTCGAGCGGCTTCCGGCAGCGGGTCCTGGAGCACCTGCCACGCATCGCCTACGGCAGCACCCTGTCCTACCGGGAGGTCGCCGAGCTGGTCGGGAACCCCCGGGCCGTGCGCGCCGTCGGCACCGCCTGCGCGACCAACCCGCTGCCGGTCGTCGTGCCCTGCCATCGTGTGCTGCGCAGCGACGGCCGCCTCGGCGGCTATCTCGGCGGTCTCGCGGCGAAGACCACGCTGCTGGAGCTCGAGGCGGACGACCGCACCGCGGGCTGACACACTGCCCGGAGCACCCCGAGAGAGCAGAGGACCCGCCGATGAGCACGCCAGACCCCGCGACCCCCGAGCCGACCCGCGATCGCTCCGCCGGCCCGGCGGCGGACGGCACCGGCCTGGTGCGCGGCGAGGACGGCCTGGCCCGACCGGTCTGGGCGAGCACGGACGCGCTGCTGCGCGAGTACTACGACACCGAATGGGGGATGCCCGTCCGTGACGAGCAGGGCCTCTTCGAGCGGATCAGCCTCGAGGCCTTCCAGGCGGGTCTCTCGTGGGCGACGATCCTGCGCAAGCGGCCCGCCTTCCGCACCGCCTTCGCCGGCTTCGACCCCGAGGCGGTGGCGCGCTTCGACGAACCCGACGTCGGCCGTCTCCTCGGGGACGCCGGGATCGTCCGCAACCGCGCCAAGATCCTCGCGACGATCACCAACGCGAACGCGACCCTGAGGCTGCGGGAGAAGGGCGGGCTCGTCGACCTGGTGTGGTCCTTCCAGCCCGCGGACACGCCGCGCCCGAGGACGCCCGCTGAGGTCCCGACCGCATCGGCCGAGTCCATCGCGCTGTCCAAGGCCCTGCGGAAGGAGGGGTTCGCCTTCGTCGGACCGACGACGATGTTCGCCCTCATGGAGGCGATCGGCATCGTGGACACGCACCTGCTCGGCGCGCACCGGCGCGGCACGTCCGGGGTCTGGCCAGCGTGAGCGACGCCGACGCCCTGCTCCTCACCGCGGAGGGTCCCGTCGACATGGCCGCCGCCCTCGCCACGGTGCGCGCGCACGCGATCGACGGGCTGCACCGTCTCGAGGCGGGCACGGGCACGCTCACCCGGCGCCTCACGGTCGCGGGCGACAGCTTCCCGATCACGTTGCACTTCGTCCCCGACGGCGTCGCGCTGCGCGTCGAGACGCGGGACGAGGGCGTGCGCTCGGTGGTCGCCGCGAGGGTGCGGCGCTGGTTCGACCTCGACACCCCGATCGAGCCGATCGACGCCCTGCTGGGACGGGATCCGCTGTTCGCCGAGCGGGTCCGGGCGCGGCCCGGCGTCCGCCTCACCCGCTTCGCCTCGCCCTTCGAGGCGGCGGTGCTCATCGTCCTCGGCCAGCAGGTCTCGCTCGCCGCCGGCCGGGTCTTCGCCGGGCGCCTGATCGCGGCGCACGGCATCCGGCCGAAGGGCGAGGAGACGGTGGGCGACGAGACGATGGGCGCGCTCCGCGATCTCCCCGCTCCTGCGGTGCTCGCCGCGGTCCCCGTCGACGAGCTGCGCGAGCAGGTCGGGCTGACCCGCGGCCGAGCCCGCACCCTCCACGAGGTGGCCGCCCTGTTCGCGGAGGCAGGGATCGATCCGTCCACGGGTGCAGAGCCGCTCCCGCCCCGCGAGGCACTGCACGCCCTGCACGGCGTCGGACCCTGGACCCTGGACTGCCTCGCGATCCGCGCGGGAGAGGACCGGGACGCGTTCCCCGCGACCGACGCCGTGCTCCGGCGCGCGCTCGCCGCGGAGCCGAGAGAGCGATCCGCCGCGCCGTCGGCCGAGCGGTGGAGCCCATATCGCAGCTACGCGACCGCGAGGCTGTGGGCCGCCACCTCCTGAGGTGCCGCACGCCCGCAGCCGACGGCCGGGCTCACGAGGTCAGCGGAAGCGCTGCACCGCGAGCGGGTTCGCCTCGGCGAGCTCCCGGATCGGCTCGTGCTCGGTGCGGGAGAGCACCTCGGCGAGGGTGCCGCTCGCCAGCAGCCGCCCCTGGCCGAGGAAGGCGATCTGCGGGCAGAGCCGCTGCAGCAGCTCCACGTCGTGCGAGGCGATCAGGGTCCCGATGCCGAGCCGCTCGATCGTCCCGGCGAGCCGACGCGCGATCTCGACCCGGGTCGCGGGATCCACGGCGGTCAGCGGCTCGTCCAGGAGCAGCAGCTCCGGACGGGTGGCGAGCGCGGCGGCGAGGGATACGCGCTGGGTCTCCCCGCCGGAGAGAGTGCGCATGGTGCGGGGGAGGAATCCCTCGGGCAGTCCCACCGATTCCAGCAGCTCGGCGGGGGAGACGGCATGGGTGCGTCCGCCCTTGCGGGCCTCCTTCGCGGCGAGCTCGAGCCGGGAGCCGACGGTCTCCCGCGGGTCCACGATCGTCATCGCGTACTGGGAGACGGAGCGGACCGCCGCGCGGAAGCGCCGTTTGTCCTTCCCCCGCAGTCGGCTGACGTCCCGGCCCTCCCACGTGACGCGCCCGTGGCTCGGCCGGTGCTCCCCGGCGAGCACGGCGAGCAGCGTCGTCTTCCCCGAGCCGGAGTCGCCGAGCAGTCCGAGCGGCGGCCTGCCCGCGGTGAGCTCGAGGTCCACGCCCTCGAGCACGGTCTCTCCCGGGTACCCGGCGTGGACGGCGGTGGCGACGAGGCTGGTGGGAGGAGGCATAGGAGGCTTTCTCGCGGAATGACGGGCCAGGGGCACTGTAGCCACCCCGACTGGACCGGCGCGGGGAGTGCCACCTCCCGGCGGACGGCGCGGGACGCGCCCGCCACGCGGCGTCGACCGCCGCGGCGGCCCGGCCCGACGAGGGTCAGTCCACGGGATCGCCCTGAAGGAACGAGCGCAGCAACCGGGCGATCTCCTGGGCGGGGGCGTCATCGTGGGTCCCGCCCTGCATCGCCCGCACCGTCTTCTCCCGGACGGCGAGGTTCAGCACGAGTCCGAGCATCGCCCTGCTCGCGAACGCGGGGTCGAGGCCGCGGCGGAGCATCCCGCTCTCGCCGTAGGCGGCGAAGCACTGCTCGAGGACGTGCTCGTGGACACGGCGCAGTCGTGCGGTGCGCAGACGTCCGGGATGGTCCCCGCTGACGGTCTCCGCGACGAGCGTGGCCAGGAGCCGTACCGGCAGCGAGCTCGGGTGCCACGCCGCGGTGAGGGCCTGCAGGAGCGACTCGGGGCGGTCCGTGAGCTGCCCGAGCTCCTCGAGCGCCTGCTGCGCGCAGTCCTCGAGCCCGTCGAGGACGGCATGGAGCAGGCTGGCCTTCGAGGGGAAGTGGTGCATCAGTCCCGGATGCGAGATGCCGATGTGAGCGGCGATGTCGCGCAGGCTCGACCCGTGGTAACCGTGCTCGGCGATCATCTCCGCGGCACCGTCGAGGATCTCCTCCCGTCGACCGCGCGGCGCGAGTCCGCGGCGGGCGCGCTCGGGGAGGGCGGCGGCGTCCACGTCCCCGCCGGGGTCCCTCGGAGCCGACGGTTCCGACCTCTCCGCGGTCGGGGCGGCCGGAGCGAGCGGGCAGGCCGGGAGTTCGTCGGGGACCTGGACGCTCAGGGGCGCGATCTGCTCCGGGTCGGCGAGGTCGATCGCCCGGCGCAGGGAGAGGAGCCCGTCGAGGTCGACGTGCTGCGCCCCCAGGAGATCGAGCGCGATGCGCGGCACCGGATCGAGCGCCCGTGCCTGGGCGAGGACGGGGAGCAAGGAGGCGTAGGTCCGGGCGGTGAGGCAGCCCTCGATCGCGAGGACCACCTCGTGGAGGTCCAGATCGACGCGGACCGTCACCGAGAGGACGTGGGTCATGGGAGGAGGCCGTTCCGTGCGCGCTGACGAAGAGGCCTCCTGCTAGACCTCTCGGTGAGCCTAGCCCACCCCGGAACGACCCGCTCCTACGCGTCGAAGGAGGTGCGCGCGGGCGCGGAGCCCACCGAGGCGACGAGCGTCGCGGCCAGGTCGCGCAGCGCGACGTTGCGGTGGTTCGAGGCGCTCTTGAGGATGCCGATCGCCTCCTCCTGGCTGCACCGGTTGCGGCCCATGAGGATCCCCACCGCGAGGTCGATCACCGTGCGCGACTCCATCGCCGCACGCAGGTCCCGGGCCGTCTCGGAGTGCAGCGCCTGGCGCACCGCGAGGCGCATCGCGCTCGAGGCCTGCTCCACCTGCAGCGCGATCGACTCGACTGTCACGGGGTCGAAGTCGTGCGGCGTGGCCGAATAGACGTTCAGGCCCGCCTTCGCGTCGTCCTCCAGATCGAAGGGAAGCCCGAGCACGGCTCTGACCCCCTGCTCCTGCGCGGCGGCGGCATAGTCGGGCCAGCGGCCGTCGCTGCGCAGGTCGCCCGCTCGGATCACCGTGTTCTCGCGGATGGCGGTCATGCACGGCCCGTCGGTGAAGCTGTTCTGCAGCTCGTCGAGAGCCAGCGCCTGAGGGCCGGACGAGGCGGCGGTGGCGGCCTTGCGCTCCCTCAACAGGCTGACCGCGCACCAGCGGTCCGGACCTCCCAGCGAGAGCTGCCGGGCGAGCAGATCGGTGAAGTCCTGGAGGAAGTCCTGGATGTCAGGGTTCTGGAGCAGGAGCGACTGCATAGTGCTCACGGAGACGTCGTTCTCGGAATCGTCGAGCACGGCACGTCCTCTCTCGTCGAAGGGGGTGGCGGGTCAGTGGGCGCCCAGGCGCCGCGCGTTCGAGAGGCACTGCTCCACGAACCAGATCAGGTCGTAGTCCCGGTCCCTCGTGCCGGTGATCCTTCCACCGTCTTCGGCATGATGCATGATCATCTCCCTCGTCGGTCGTCAGCCGATGGTCTGGGCCCGTCGTCGGAGCAGGGCCCGCGGAGCCATCCCACGACTCGGCGTCGGGGCGGTCAACAGATCGAGGCGCCCCTGCAGGTCGCAGGGCAGGACCGATCGTCCGGCTCTGCGCGGGACTCGCTGAGTAGGATCGAGCGCACGAGGGCCGAGCCCCGGGATTGGGCGATGGCTCTGCTGCTGGCAGCGGGCGGAGGCACTGCGGAGACGGAGGTGCAGGCATGATCCTTTCCCGACGGATCCGGGTGCTGCTCGCGGTCGCGACGGCGATGGTCCTGCTGACCAGTTGCCAGGGCGCCTTCCCCGCGGATTCCCAGGGCACCCTCGAGCGTGCCCGCGAGGGCGTGCTGAGGGTCGGCGTCAGCGAGAACCCCCCGTGGACTGTCGTGGCACCCGACGGGACCGTCAGCGGTTCGGAAGTCGAGCTCGTCACCGACTACGCCGAGTCGATCGACGCCGCCGTCGAGTGGGTGCCCGCCGGGGAGAGCACCCTGGCGGCGATGATGCGGGAGGGACAGCTCGACGTGGTCGTCGGCGGACTCGCCTCCGATGTCCCGTGGACCTCCGAGATCGCCACGACGCGCCCCTATACGACGACCACCGGTCCCGACGGCAGGGAGGTCAGGATCGTCCTCGGGGTGAGGCCGGGGGAGAACGCGCTGATGATCGACATCGAGCGATTCCTCGCCGAGCGCGGGGGAGAGCTGTGACCGGCTCCGACGGAGAGGGCGGCGAGGAGGCGACGGGCTCCGGCCACGACGCCTTCGGCGAGGAGCAGCGGGACGCCCTGCGCCGCGCCACCCGCCTGGAATGGCTCACGCTCGCCTGGATGTCGGCGACCGTCGTCCTGGTCGGGCTGGTCGCCGGGCAGTCCCAGGCGATGCGGGCGGCCTGGGCGGAGGACCTGCTCTCGCTTCTGCCCCCGATCGCCTTCCTCGTCGCGGTGCGTCGGATCCGCCAGACGCCCGACCGCCGGCATCCCTACGGCCACCACCGCTCGATCGGGGTCGCCCATCTGGTCGCCGCGCTGGCGCTGATCGCGATGGGCGCCTATCTCGCGATCGACTCGGCGATGACCTTGGTGACCGTCGAGCGACCCCCGATGGGCCTCACAATCCTCGGGGGCCACGCGATCTGGTCCGGCTGGCTGATGATCGCCGTGATGGCGGTGACCAGCATCGGCCCGGTGTTCCTCGGGTACAAGAAGCTCGCACTCTCCGAGACGCTTCACGACAAGGTGCTGTACGCCGATGCCGACATGAGCAAGGCCGACTGGTCCACCGCGGTCGCCACCATCGCCGGTGTGATCGGGGTGGGGCTCGGGCTCTGGTGGGCGGATGCGACCGCCGCGCTGCTGGTGTCCGTCTCGATCCTGCATGACGGGGTGAAGAACCTTCGCAGCTCGATCGGCGGGCTCACCGATGCCGAGGCGCGGACCTTCGACGACTCCGCACCGCATCCGCTGACGCGCCGGATCGAGGAGCAGGCGGAGGAGGAGTCCTGGGTGGGGGAGGCCTCGGCCCGGGTCCGCGACGAGGGGCACGTCTTCCATGCCGAGGTGTTCGTGGTCCCCGCCTCGGGGATCGAGCCGAGCCTCGACCGGATCGCCGCGCTGCGCGACCGGATCCAGGAGCTCGACTGGAAGGTGCACGACGTCGTCATCGCCCCCGTTCCCGAGCTGCCGCCGACGCAGACCTTTCGGTCGACACTGCGGACGGGGGCCGACGGTGCCCCCTAGGGTGGAATGAAAGCCGCGGCATCACCACCGGAAGGCGGGACCATGAGAGCAGTGACCTGGCAGGGCAACGAGCACGTGAGCGTCGAGACCGTGCCCGACCCGATCCTCCAGCAGCCCACCGATGCGATCGTCCGCATCACCTCCACCGCTATATGCGGCTCCGACCTCCACCTGTACTCGGTGCTCGGACCGTTCATGACACCCGGCGACATCATCGGCCACGAGCCGATGGGGATCGTCGAGGAGGTCGGCTCCGAGGTGACCGGGGTGCGCCCCGGGGACCGGGTCGTCGTCCCCTTCACGATCTCCTGCGGGCACTGCGCCATGTGCGGGCAGGGGCTCCCCTCCCAGTGCGAGACCACGCAGGTGACCGAGCGCGGCACGGGAGCCGCGCTACTGGGCTATTCGAAGCTCTACGGCCAGGTCCCCGGCGGTCAGGCCGAGCACCTGCGGGTGCCGCACGCCGACTACGGTCTGATGAAGGTCGGCACTGAGCTGCCCGACGACAACTACCTCTTCCTCAGCGACATCCTCCCCACCGCGTGGCAGGCCGTGCAGTACGCCGGTGTTCCGGCGCACCGCACCCTCGCGGTGATCGGCCTGGGACCTGTCGGCCAGCTATCGGCCCGGATCGGGCGTCACCTGGGGGCCCGGGTGTTCGGCATCGATCCCGTCCCCGAGCGCCGGGCCATGGCCGAGCGTCACGGCATCGAGGTGCTGGACCTGACCGAGGACACCGTCGGCGAGATCCGCGAGCGCACCCAGGGACGAGGGCCCGACGCCGTCGTCGACGCCGTGGGTATGGAGGCCGAGGGCAGCCCGGTCGCCGGTCTCGCCCAGACCCTCGCCGGCAAGCTTCCCGACGCGGTCGCGCAGCCGCTCATGGAGCGCGCCGGGGTGGATCGGCTCGCTGCCCTGCACACCGCCATCGACCTGGTCCGGCGCGGCGGCACCGTGTCCCTCGCCGGCGTCTACGGCGGTGCGGCCAGCCCGATGCCGCTGCTGACCATGTTCGACAAGCAGCTCCAGCTGCGCATGGGCCAGTGCAACGTGCGGGTCTGGACCGACACGCTGCTGCCGCTGGTCGAGGATCCCGCGGACCCGCTGGGCGTCGGCGACCTGGTCACCCATCGGCTCCCCCTGGACGAGGCGGCCGCAGGTTACGACCTCTTCCAGCGCAAGCACGATGGCTGCATCAAGGTCGTCCTCGACCCCACGATCCCCGCGGCTCCCACGCCCGCCCTCTGAACCGCCGCCGGCCCACCGCCGCGGACACCAGCCACCGATCCCGAGGATGACCCATGTCCGACCAGCTCACCTTCACGAACCCCGTCACCCGCTTCCCCGACATCACCCCGCCGAAGCAGGACCAGCCCGAGCCCGGACTGGATGCCGAGCTGATCCCCGGCACCGACCGCGGCGAGAAGTCCTATCGCGGCACCGGTCGTCTCGAGGGACGCCGCGCGCTGATCACCGGCGCCGACTCCGGCATCGGCGCGGCCGTCGCCATCGCCTTCGCCCGCGAGGGAGCGGATGTCGCGATGAACTACCTCCCGGAGGAGGAGGAGGACGCCCAGCACGTCGCCGGCGTGATCCGGGAGGCCGGCCGCACCGTCGTGCTGCTGCCCGGCGATCTCGCCGATCCCGAGTTCTGCCGCCGGCTCGTCGAGGACGCGGTGGAAGGGCTCGGCGGTCTCGACGCCCTCGTGAACAATGCGGGTCGTCAGATCGCGGTCGAGTCCCTCGAGGAGATCGACGACCAGCAGTGGGAGGACACGTATGCGGTCAACATCCACGCGATGTTCCGCATCACCAAGGCGGCGCTGAAGCACCTCCCCGCCGGCGCCACGATCGTGAACACCACCTCGATCCAGGCCTACGACCCCTCGCCCACGCTCGTGGACTACGCCTCGACCAAGGCCGCGATCAACAACTTCACCAAGGGGCTCGCCCAGCAGCTCGCCCCGCGCGGCATCCGCGTCAACGCGGTCGCTCCGGGACCCATCTGGACCCCGCTGCAGGTCTCCGACGGGCAGCCGAAGGAGGCGCTGCCGGAGTTCGGGAAGAGCACCCCGATCGGCCGGGCCGGCCAGCCCACCGAGCTCGCGCCGGCGTACGTCTTCCTGACCTCCTCGGAATCCAGCTACGTGCTCGGGGAGACCCTCGCCGTGACGGGAGGGAGCCCCACGCCATGAGCCGCCCGGATGTCGTGGAAGGCGAGCCGCCCACGGCCACCGCGCTGCTGCTGGTCGACCTGCAGGAGGCCTTCTTCGAGGACCCGGCGCTCGCCGCGTCACGCACCGCGGTGGTCGCCGCGGCGCGGACGCTCGCGCAGGGTGCTCGTGCGGCCGGAGCCCCCGTCCTGCTCATCACGACGGAGCACAGCCAAGACCGCTCCACCTGGACGCTGAGCATGCTCGAGGACGACCAGGGCTACCTGTTCCACGGCGATCCCGGCACGGCGGTCGTCCACGAGCTGGACACGACGGGGATGACGAGGATCGAGAAGACCCGCGACAGCGCGTGGTTCGGCACCGACCTGTCGCTGCGGCTGCGGAACCTCGGCGTGCACCGGGTGCTCATCGCCGGCGTGTCCACGCACGCCTGCATCGCGCAGACCGCGCGGGACGCCTACGCCCACAACGTCCGCGCGGGGGTCGTCGCCGATGCCGTGGCCGACGAGCGCGTCGACCACATGCACGCGGTCCTGGACCTGCTGGTCGCGGATCGTCAGGCGGAGGTGGTCACGGTCGAGGACGCCCTCGAGCGCTGGTGGTCCTGAGGCCGAGTCACCGCCGACTCAGAGGTCTCGCCGGCCGGGGGCTCGAGGGTCTCCGGGGCGAGCACGGCGTCCACCAGACGGGCGAGGTCCGCGAGCGGGGCGTCGTCCGCGTCCGCATGCTGATAGGACCGCACCGTCTTCTCGCGCACCGCGAGATTCAGCACCATCGCGAACAGGGCGCGACCGGCGAACGCCGCATCGCTCTCCCCGTCCGGCAGCTTCTCCTGGTCGAGGCGGGAGAAGCAGGTCTCGAGCAGGTGCTCGTGGACCTTGCGCAGACGCGCCAGACGGTACCGCCCCGGGTGGTCCTCGCTCACGGTCTCGGCGTCCAGCGTCGCGAGCAGGCGCACAGGCAGCGAGGAGGGATTCCAGACCTCTGCCAGGATCTGCAGGAAGGCCTCGCGGCTCCCCTCGACGTCCCGGACCCGCTTCATGGCCATCTCAGCGTGGTCCTCCAGCCGATCGATCACGGCGCCGAGGAGCACGTCCTTGGACTCGACGTGATGCAGCATCCCGGAGCGTGAGATGCCGACGTGGCGGGAGATGTCGCGCAGGCTCGAGCCGTAGTAGCCGTGCTCGGCGAACATCTCGGCCGCGCCGTCGATGATGTGCTCGCGCCGCCCTTGCGGCTGATCCGGGTTCGCCCCCGGAGGGCCCTCGCTGTCGGACACGGTTCTCCTCGTCCCTGGTTGCACGGGTCAGAGGCAACGGGAATCGCATCTTTTGAGCGAGGTGCTCGCGGTACTCGTCCGCGCTCTGTCCTCGCTCACCCTAGTGCACCCGGGACCGGCGGGACCGGTCGTGGGAGGGCGCTTTCGAGAGCGGTCGGCGGCGGGCGCCCTCAGACCGACGAGAGGGCGGGGGCATCTGATCCGGAAGGGGCCGACGGCGCCGGCGGGACATCGCGCGAGAGGCTGCGCACCGAGCGCAGGCGCAGGCTGTTGCCGACGACGAACACGCTCGAGAACGCCATCGCGGCCCCGGCGAGCATCGGGTTCAGCAGCCCCAGCGCCGCGAGCGGGATCGCCGCGACGTTGTAGGCGAAGGCCCAGAACAGGTTGCCCTTGATGGTGCCGAGGGTGCGGCGGGCGAGGCGGATCGCGTCGGCCGCCGCGCGCAGATCGCCGCGCACCAGCGTGATGTCCGAGGCCTCGATCGCCGCATCGGTGCCGGTGCCCATCGCGAGGCCCAGATCGGCCCGGGCGAGAGCGGCGGCGTCGTTCACGCCGTCCCCGACCATCGCCACGACCCGTCCCTGCGCCTGGAGATCGGCGACCGCCTGCACCTTGTCCTCGGGGAGGACCTCGGCGATCACCTCGTCGATGCCCACCTCGGCGGCGATCTGCTCGGCCGTGGCGCGGTGATCCCCGGTGAGCAGGATCGGGGTGAGGCCCAGGTCCCGCAGTCGGGCGACGGCCTCGGCGCTGGTGGGCTTGACGGCATCGGCCACCATCAGGACCCCGCGCGGGGCACCGTCCCAGCCGGCGACGACCGCGGTGCGTCCGGCGGCCTCCGCCTCGGACTTCGCGAGGGCGAGCTCCGCGGGCAGGGCGCCGGGGAACAGCGACTCGCGGCCGACGAGGACCTCGCGGCCCTCGATCTCGCCGCGCACCCCGCGGCCCGGGAGGTTCTTGAAGCCGGTCGGGACGATCAGCCCGCCGAGACGCTCGCGGGCGCCGTCGGCGACGGCCCGGGCGATCGGGTGCTCGGAGGCGTCCTCGAGGGAGCCCGCGGCGCGCAGCAGCTCCTCGGGGGAGACGCCCTCGGCGGCCACCGTGTCCACGAGGGTCATCGTGCCGGTGGTGACTGTGCCGGTCTTGTCCAGGAGCACCGTGTCGACGCGGCGGGTGGACTCGAGCACCTCGGGGCCCTTCAGCAGCACGCCCATCTGGGCGCCGCGGCCGGTGCCCACGAGCAGCGCCGTGGGGGTCGCGAGGCCGAGCGCGCAGGGGCAGGCGATGATCAGCACCGCCACCGCGGCGGTGAACGCCGTCTCGAGCGGGTGCCCGGTCGCGATCCAGGCGATGAGCACGACGACCGCGAGGACCAGCACGATGGGCACGAACACCCCGGAGACCCGGTCGGCGAGCCTCTGGGCGGCGGCCTTCCCGGACTGAGCGTCCTCGACGAGGCGCGCCATCCGGGCGAGCTGGGTGTCGGCGCCGACGCGGGACGCGCGGACCACGAGGCGGCCGCCGACGTTCACGGTCGCCCCGGTGACCGCGTCCCCCGCGGCGACCTCCTGCGGGACGGACTCCCCGGTGAGCATGGCCAGGTCCACCGCGGAGGTGCCGGTCAGGACGGTGCCGTCGGTCGCGATCTTCTCGCCGGGGCGCACCACGAACTCGTCGCCCACGGCGAGCTCGGTGATCGGGATGCGGGTCTCGACGCCGTCGCGGAGCACCGCGACATCCTTCGCCCCGAGGTCCATCAGGGCCCGCAGCGCCGCCCCGGCCTGGCGCTTGGAGCGCTTCTCGAGGTAGCGGCCGAGCAGGATGAACAGGGTGACCCCGGCGGCGACCTCGAGGTAGATGTTGGCCGAGCCGTCGGTCCGGGCGAGGGACAGGGAGAACTCGTGGGCCATCCCCGGCATGCCCGCCTCGCCGAGGAACAGGGCGTACAGCGACCAGAGGAAGGCCGCGGAGACGCCCACGGAGATCAGGGTGTCCATCGTGGTGGCGCCGTGACGGGCGGTGATCAGCGCCGCGCGGTGGAAGGGCCAGGCTGCCCACACCACGACCGGCGCGCTCAGGGCGAGGACCGCCCACTGCCAGTTCGGGAACTGCAGCGCCGGGATCATCGACAGCAGGATCACCGGGATCCCGAGCACCGCCGCACCGATCAGCCGCTGCCGGAGCGCGTGTAGCTCCGGGTCGTCCGGATCGGCCGACGCGTCCGCGCCGGAGCCGTCCTCACCCGGCGCGGGAGTCGGGGGAGCGGGGAGCGTCGCCCCGTACCCCGCCTGTTCGACCACGGCGACGAGCGCGGCGGGGTCGGTTCCCGCGGGGGCCGTGATCCTGGCCTTCTCGGTCGCGTAGTTCACGCTCGCGGAGACGCCCTCGACCCTGTTGAGCTTTCGCTCGATGCGGTTCGCGCAGGAGGCGCAGGTCATCCCAGTGATCTCGAGGTCGATCTCGGCGCCGAGGGGCGATGGGGACGATCCGGCGGACATGGGTCCTCCTTCGGGGCGGGTGGGACGGGAGGTCGGGTGCGAGACGGGGAAGTCCCGGGAGGGGCAGGAGGTCGCGGCGCAGGGCCTCCGGACGGGTCAGGCTCGGACGGCGGTGTAGCCGGCCTCCTCGACGGCGGCGAGCACGGCGGAGTCCTCGAGCTCCTGCTCGGAGGAGATCGAGAGGATCCCGGACTCGTGGCTGACCTGGACGTCCTGCACGCCAGGCAGCTCGGAGACCTCCTCGCGCACGGACATCTCGCAGTGGCCGCAGGTCATCCCGGAGACCTGGAAGGTGGCGGTGGTCATGGGGTTCTCCTCGGGTCGACGATGGGCGGGCGGTCGCTCCGCACAGGTCCTTTATACCCCTTGGGGGTATGTGCCGCAAGGTCTCCTGCCCCCGATCGGGTGTCGTGCGTCACCCCGAGGTGCTTCGATGGGCCCATGAGCATCGACGCGCACGCCACCATCGCCCGCGAGGCCGATCGCCTCGCCGCCGTCCTCGCCCGGACCGACCCCGCCGCACGCGTTCCCACCTGCCCCGACTGGACCGCTGACGACCTGCTGTGGCACCTCACCGAGGTCCACGAGTTCTGGGCGGCCATCCTCCGCGAGGGCGTCACGAGCGAGGAGGAGGTCCAGCGGATCGAGGAGGCCAAGTCCCCGCGGCCCGAGGATCGCGAGGAGCTGCTGGCCCGTCGCGCGGCGGCCACCGCGGCCCTGCTCGAGCAGCTCGGGGCGCACGAGGACGAGGACCCCGCCTGGTTCTGGTTCTCCGAGGTGCAGGGCGTCGGCGCGACCCGTCGCATGCAGCCCCACGAGGCGACGGTGCACAGGGTGGACGCCGAGCTCACCGCGGATCTCGACCAGCTCAGCCCAATCGCTCCCGAGGACGCTCTCGCCGGACTCGACCACGTCCTGCAGGTGATGTGGCCGGCGGGCTTCGAGTGGATCCCCGACTGGGCGACGCTGCGCCCCGTCGCCGTGGTCGAGATCGCCCCCGCGGGTTACGAGGTCCGGCAGCTGCTGATCAGCCGCTGGTCCGGGGCCCGACCCCGCGACGGTCAGGAGTTCGACGCCCCCGTCGGCCGGCCCCTCGCCGATCCGGCGGACGCCGACGGCCTGCCGCGTGCGCGGGCCGCCGGCACCCCGCAGGCCCTGGACCTGTGGGCCTGGGGCAGGGTCCGGGCGCTGGACCGACTCCCGGGCGGACCCCAGACGGTGAATGTGGACGGCGATCCCGAGGCCGTCGCCCAGCTCGAGGCGCTGATCGCCGAGGGGCACGACTGAGCTGACCCGCGGGCCGGGGTTCTCCGCGGGGAGCGGCACCGGTCGCCGGGGCCCGGGCAGGTCATTCAGCCGGTCCGCTCCTCGGTCGAGGACCGGACGGCCGATCCGCCGTCTCTCGGAGCGGGTCGGCGGCGAACGAGCCGTCCCTGCAGGAGATGGATCCCGAGGGCAACCGTGAGGAAGGCGACCAGCACGACGGCGGTGGTCACGAGCACTTGCCCCCACGAGGACGCCGTGGGGTCGAGGAAGTCGTACGGGTACCAGCCGGTGACCGCGCCCCGGATCCAGGTCAGCGCGAGGAAGAGCACCGGGTACCCCTGCCAGACGAGCAGACGCACCGGTCGCGGGCGGGAGCGCCGCGGGGTCAGCAGCCAGTCGAGCACCGCGACCACGGGCGCCACCCGGTGCAGCACGATGCCCGTCCAGCCGATGTCCCAGCGCAGCAGCTCGTCCAGCGGGGCGACCAGCAGGGCGTAGATGATCCCCGTCATCGCCAGGTAGAACGCGACCGCGCCCCGAAGGTGCTCCCACCACCTCGGGTGCCGCGCCGGCGGGAGCATCGCCATCGCGAGGAGCACGAGCGCGAAGGCGAAGTTCGACTGGTTCGTGAAGAAGGAGACGTGCTGAGGGAGGGTCCCGGCGCGGGCCGCCTCGAGGGAGCTCCAGGCGAGCGCCGCGAGCACGAGCACCGCGACCGCCGCTCGCAGCACCGTGGTGAGTGCGTCGCGGCGTCGATGTGGGCCGGGTTCGCCCGGACCTCGCCCGGGGACGGCGGTCATGACCCGAGCGGCCAGTCGTCCCGCACCTCGGCACCGCCCTCGACCACGTGCTCGCCGGCCCCGGGCAGGCGGGTCCAGGAGTCCTGCGGCCGATACCCCAGCTCCAGCTGCGTGTTCGTCGTGGACCAGCGACGGTTGGGATTGTCGGAGATGGCGTAGAACAGTCCGAAGGTCACCTCGGCCTCGATCGCGCAGCGCACCACCTCGGTGCAATCGCGGGGGCTGAGCCACATGGCGCGCAGGATGTCCTCCTCCGCGGCGAGCGGGTCCTCGGTGAACCAGCCGATGCGCAGGGCGATCACGTCCAGGCCGTGCTCGTCGTGGTAGAAGCGTCCGATCCCCTCCGCGAAGACCTTCGAGACCCCGTACAGGGAGTCGGCCCGCTGCAGCTGGTGGGGGTAGACCGGCCACTGCTCGTGGCGGTCGTACATGCCCATAGCGTGGTTGGAGGAGGCGAGCACCACGCGACGCACACCCGCCTCCCGGGCGGCTTCCAGGACGTTGCGCACGCCGATGATGTTCGCCTCGAGCACGAGCTCCCAGCTGGACTCGGGCGAAGCCGCCCCGGCCATGTGGACTACCGTGTCGATGCCGTCCATCAAATCCAGGACCTGCTGGTACTCGCCGAGCTGGGCGATCTTCAGCGCCGTGCCCTCGGGTGTCTTCTCCGGGCTGCGGCTGTGGAGCACGAGCTCGTAGTCGTCGGCCAGGGTGCTGGCCAGGTGGGAGCCGACGCCTCCGGTGGCCCCCGTGATCAGTACACGTCGTCGGTCAGTGTTCCGTGACATGCCCCCAGTATGGCGCGCATGACCCCAGTCACACGCGACCGGGCTCAGGCGGGGGAGCCGGGGCGGCCCGAGAACAGGCCGCTGCCCCCACCGGGCGCGGCTTGCGGCCGGATCTCCCCGCGCAGCCGTTCCATCCGCGCATCCAGCTCGTTCGCGACCCGGGCCGCGTCGTCGAGCTCCTCGCGCAGCGCGGGCGGGAGGTTCTTCTCGTACTTGTAGGAGAGCTTGTGCTCGGTGCTCGCCCAGAAGTCCATGGCGATCGTGCGGATCTGCAGTTCGACCGGCACCTGCTCGACATGCGTGGACAGGTACACCGGCACCTGCACGATGAGATGCAGGGAGCGGTAGCCGTTGGGCTTGGGGGCGGCGATGTAGTCCTTGACGGTGAGCACCTCGAGGTCCCCCTGCGAGGCGAGGATGTCCGCGATCCAGTACGCGTCCGCGACGAAGCTCGTGGTGATGCGGATGCCGGCGATGTCGTGGATCCGCTCCCGGATCGCGCGCACCGTCATCTCCCCGCCGGTGCGCAGTGCCTTGTCCATGAGGGACTCGACGGACTTCAGCCGTGTGCGCACATGCTCGATGGGGGAGTAGTCGTGCATCTGCTCGAACTCCTTGCGGAGGATCTCCACCTTCGTGAGCACCTCGTCGATGCCGAACTGGTAGTGCATTCGCAGGGCGATGAACTCCTCGTACACCTGTCGCAGCCCCGCTGCGATCTCGTCCTGCTCGGACTCCGTCAGCACGGCCTGCTCCGCGCGAGCGGCGACGAGGTCGCGGACCGGCTGGGCCGCGACGACCGGCGAGGGCCTCTCCTGCGGTGACGCTGCGTCGTCCATCCGGGGCACTCCTCGCGGGTCGGGGTCGGAGGATCGATCCTGCCAGAACGGACTGGATGCGAGGTGGAGTCGAGGTCGCTGCGGGGCCGAGCCCGGGCCGGGAGTCCGGGGCCGTCTCCCATCCCTCAGGTGCTCATCCCGGAGATCCCGCACTCTGCCGGGAAACGAGAAAACGCCCTGTCACCAGGGCGTTTCTTGGGGTGATCGACGGGATTTGAACCCGCGACCGCCTGGACCACAACCAGGAGCTCTACCAACTGAGCTACGACCACCATGTGCGCGGCGATGCCGTGCAACGAGAAGCAAGCATACCGTCTCCGCGGCCTGCTCCGAGCCGTCCGGCGGCCCGCAGGAGTGTGAGTCGCATTGCACTCCTCGCGGGCACCCCGGCGTCTCAGAGGTTCGCGTCGAGCAGACCGTCCCGCAGCGCGGCGGCCAGGGTCGGCGTGACGGGCAGGCGGGGGATCAGAGTCGCCTGGAAGGAGTGGTAGATGTCGGGCTTACCCGGCCAGGTCACGCCTTGCGGCTCGTTGTCGGCATCGAGCTCGTGGAACCACGAGCCGTCCTCCGCGTCGAGGAGGAAGGTGGAGATGTACTCCCACCACTGCTCGTAGCGCTCGGCCCAGATCCGCTCGCCGGTGACCTCGTGCATCACGGCGGCGGCGCCCACGGCCTCCGCGGCGACCCAGTGCATGCGCTCGCGGGCGACGGGGGAGCCGTCCCAGTCGACCGTGTAGACGAAGCCGGGGGCGCCGTCGATGCCGAAGCTGGCCGCGGCCTTCTCCATCAGCGCGGTCGCCGCCTCGAGCATCCACTCGGGCGCCACGCCGTCGGCCGCGAGGAGCGCCGCCCGTGCGTGGAGCACCAGGCGCGCCCACTCGATCCAGTGGCCGACGGTCGCCCCGTAGGGGCGGAACGGGTGGTTCGGCTCGTCCCGGTTGTAGTCCAGGAGCGGGTTCCAGTCGACGTCGAAGTGCTCGGGCAGCGCCCAGTCGTTCGCGCGGGCGAACTCGTCGATCGCCCGGGTTGCGATGCCGACGGCCCGGTCCAGCCAGCGACGCTCGCCGGTGACGTCCGCGGCGGCCAGCAGGGCCTCCACGGTGTGCATGTTGGCGTTGATCCCGCGGTACTCCTCGCACTCGGTGAAGGTGCGGTCGAAGGTGTCGACGCTCATCCCCGCGGCCTCGTCGAAGAACTTCTCCTCGAGGACGGTGAGCGCCTCCTCCAGCAGCTCGGCGGCGCCGGGACGACCGGCGGCCGTCGCGGAGGCGGCGGCGAGCACCACGAAGGCGTGCGCATAGGCCTGCTTGGTGTCGTCGACCGGCGCGCCGTCCTGCACGGAGGCGAACCAGCCGCCGTGCTCCGCGTCGCGGAAGACCCCGCGCAGCGAGGCGATGCCGTGGTCGGCGAAGCGCCCGAAGTCGGGGCGGCCCAGCAGATGGCCGAGGGCGAAACAGTGCGTCATCCGGCAGGTGATCCACAGCTCGGCGGGGCGGGAGATATCCGGGGCACCCTCCTCGTCGAGCCACGCGAAGCCGCCGTCCTCGCGCACCGACTCGGAGCCGAAGACGAGCAGCTCGTCGCCCTCGCCCTCGAGCCAGGAGCGGTGGGAGGGGCGGGACAGCCAGGGCTGGTGGGGGCCGGGGGCAGGGGTCACGGGGTTCTCCTCGTCGGTGAGCTCAAAGGTGCGTGCGGCGGCCTGGGCCTGGGCGGAGGTCGGTCCGGGCTCGTCGACGAGCAGCACCTCGCGGTAGTACTTCAGCTCCTGGATCGACTCGCGGATGTCGGCGAGGGCGCGGTGGCCGCCGTGCTTCGCGGGGATGTTGTAGTAGACGCGCGGGAACCAGCGCTTGGCCAGCTCCTTGAGGCTCGAGACGTCGATCGTGCGGTACGAGAGCCAGCTCGCGAACTCGGGCACGTCGCGGTCCAGGAACGCACGGTCCGTGCCGACGCTGTTGCCGGCGAGCGGCGCCTTGCCCTGCTCGGGGCAGAACTCCCTCACGTACTCGAGGCACAGCTCCTGCGCCTCCTCGAGGGTCATGCCCGCCTCGAGCTCGTCGAGGAGACCGGAGGTGGTGTGCATGTCGACCACGAACGGGTCCATGCCCTCGAGCGCCTCTGCGGGCGGCTTGATCACGACGTCGACGCCGTCTCCGAGGATGTTCAGATCGGCGTCGGTCACGAGCACCGCGATCTCGACGAGCGCATCGCGCTGCTTGTCGAGTCCGGTCATCTCGCAGTCGACCCAGATGATGCGGTCGTTCACGGAGCGGGAGGAGCTGGAGGTCACCGGGCAACAGTAGCGCGAGGGCCGGTCCCGCCCGGCGGCCGGGACGCGGGCCGCGAGAGATTACCCTGTGGTCATCCGGAGTCGAGGGCGGGCCGACGGGGGCCCGGGGAGGATCCTGCCGTGAACATGTACATCCGCCTCCTCCTGTTCCTGGTGCGGGTGCGCGGGAAGACCCCGCTCTCGATCTGGGACACCTCGAGGGCGCACTTTCGCGTGAACCCCGCCGATCTCGACGTGCAGCGGCACATGAACAACGGCCGCTACCTCTCGATCATGGACCTCGGCCGGATGGACCTCATGCTCCGCTCCGGCTTCTGGAAGCGGATCACCGATGCCGGGTGGTACCCGGTCGTTGCGGGCCAGACCATCACCTATCGCCGCTCCCTCACGCTCGGGCAGAAGTTCGATCTGGACACGCGGGTGATCGGGCACGACGAGCGGTGGATCTACATGGAGCAGGTGTTCCGCCGCGAGGGCCGCGTCATCGCCGACGCGGTCGTGCGGGCCCGCTTCCTGCGCGAGGAGGGCGGCTCCGTCCCGGTCTCCGAGGTGCTCGAGCTCTCCGGTCCGATGCCCGCGGACCGAGAGCTGCCCGCCTGGGTCATCGCCTGGAACGAGGGCTCCTCGGCGCACGGCCGGGGTCTGTGACGAGGCGAGCGGCTCGCGAGCGTCGGCGGACCTCTTCGACGAGGCCGAGCACGAGCAGCACCACCACCGCGCCGAGCAGGATCCACTGCTCGAAGGCCGCGGCGAGCACGCCGGTGACCAGCAGCGCCCCGAAGTAGACGGCGTCGAGCACCCTCCGGGAGACACCGAGCAGCCGGGCACCGAGCGGCGTGCGCGTCAGGCGCAGCAGGATCAGCAGGGCGATCGCGCCGAACGTGAGGACCTTCAGGATCATCAGTGCGGCACCTCTGCGGCGGGTGGGGATCGGCGGTGTGCCGACGGGCGGCGCCCCCAGCAGGACTCGAACCTGCAACCTACGGATTAGAAGGCCGTTGCTCTATCCATTGAGCTATGGAGGCTGACGGCGCACGAGTCTACCGAGGCGCGCGTCGACCCCGGGCCCGAGAGGCCGGTGGCGTCCCGCTCACCTCGGGCGCACCCGGTCCTGCCTGGCAGCGGGGACAGGACCACAGCACTCGCGCCTCGGTCCCCTCGAGCCGCGGCTCGGCCAGCTCTCCCCGCTCGATCCGGGTGCGGCAGCGGCGGCACTGGCGGCCCCCGCGGCCGTACACCCAGAGGTCGCCGTCCCGGCCGAGCATCCCGCCGGTGGTCACCCGCACCTCCCGGTCTCGGTTCAGCACCAGCAGCCGGTGGGCGAGGTCGACGAGCTCCCCGAGGTCCCCGGCGGCGGAGACGGGGGCGGCGGGATGCACCCGGCGCAGGAAGCACAACTCGCTGCGGTAGATGTTCCCGATCCCGGCGAGGACGTGCTGGTCCAGCAGGGCGAGGCCGATCGGACGTGCGGGCTCGGCGGCGAGGTTCGCGATCGCTCGCGCGCGCAGTGACTCATCGGTGTCCCAGGCCGGGTCCAGCAGATCGGGGCCCAGGCTCCCGAGCAGCTGCTCCTCGTCGGCCGTGCGCAGCAGCCGCACCTGCTTGACGTCGTAGGCGACGGCCCGCACCGACCTCCCGTCCCCGTGCCGGGCCTGGAGCTCGATGCGGATCGTGTCGGGGGAGCGAGGTCCGGCGCTGGTGTCGCTCGAGCGCAGCGCCCGCCCGTCGACGTGCCAGATCCCGTCCATCATCAGATGGCTGTGCAGGGTCAGCGGGCTCGGTCCGGGCCCGGGAGGGGCGAGCCGGATCAGGAGGTGCTTGCCGCGCGGTCGCACTTCGAGCACGCTCCAGCCGGCCAGGTCGGCGGTCGCCGCGCGCGGCACCCGGAGGTCGCAGGTGGTGAGCACGGCGCCGGCGAGCGCCTCGTCGAGGATCCGGCACTGACGCGCGACGGTGTCGCCCTCGGGCATCAGCGCTCACCCGCCCGCAGCCGCAGCGAACGGGGGGAGCGGTAGCAGCCGGCCTCCGCGAGGGCTGCGGTGACGTGGGCGACCGGCTCCGCGTCGAGGCCGTGGCCGGTGATGCGCTCGATCCGCAGCTGCGGCAGGCGGGAGTCCTCCGCCACGGCGCGGACCAGCTGCTCCGCGGTTTCCGGTGTCGCGGCCTCGTCGGCCCACCACATCAGGTGCTTCCCGCCCCGATCGACGAACGCCTGCACGTGGCCGTCCCGGAGCAGCACGAGAGCTCCGGCGCGGCGCGCGGGGCGCACCGCCCGGCCCTCCGGCGGGGCGATCGGCAGCGCAGGCCAGGGGAGGGCCGCACCATAGGGGTTCGCCGGATCGGTCGCCGCGAGCGCCACCGCGACGGCATCGGCCGACGGGCCCGTCCCCGCCGCCTCGGCCCCGGAGCTCGCCGAGGCCTCCCGGTCGCGGTCGCGGAGCAGGTCCACCGCCTCGGCGGGGGCGAACTGGGAGGCGCCGAGATGGTCCACGAAGTAGCCCCGGCGGCAGCCGCCGCTGTCCTCGAGCGCGGAGAGCACTCGGTACACGCCGGCGAAGCCCCCGGGGACGTCCTCCACGTCCATCGCGCCGCGGGTGACCACGCCGTGGCGGTCCAGCAGCAGCGCCGCGAGGGCCGCCGCCCGGGCGGCGGGATCCACCGCATCGACCCGCACTGCGGACCAGCGGCCGGTGCCGAGCGCGGTGCTGGCGAGCTCCGCGCTGCTCGTGACGCGCTGGCGCATCATCGCCGCGGAGAGCCGGGCGGCGCCGCGTCGGCCGAGGGTCCGTGACCGGGACGGCGTGCCCGAGCGTCGGGCGCTCCCGGTGCGGGCGGCACCGCTGCCCGAGGGTCCGTGGGCGAGGGCGCGCAGCGCCGCGAAGGAGTCGTTGGTGATCAGTCCCTGGAAGGCGAGATCCCACACCGCCTCCTCGAGCGCGGCGGGGTCCACCGGGGTGCCGTCCTCGCCCGCCAGTGCCGCGAGGATCTCCCCGTGACGCAGTGCGCCGGGCGTGGCGCGCAGCAGGGCGAGGACGCGCGCGGCGAGCGAGTCCTGCGGCAGGGCGTCCGCGGCCTCCTCGAGGGCTGCGGCGTCGAGGCCCAGGGGCAGCGCGTCGGCGAGGTGGAGCCGGACCCAGCCGTCGTCGGCGCCGAGGCGGCCGTGCCCGGTCCACACCAGTTCCCCGCTCGCGAAGGCGGCATCCAGCAGGGCGGGGGTCATCTCGGGCAGGCGGGCCGGGAGCACCTGGCGCTCCCAGGCGGACAGCGGTAGCGAGACCCCCGCCAGCTGGTCCACCACGGAGAGCAGTCCGTCGTGTCCGGACCAGGATGCGCGCTCGCGGCGGCCGTCGGCCCTACGCCCCACGAGGTGCTGCCACTGACCCAGGAAGCGGGCGTAGACGGGGCCGGGGACCGGCGCGATCTCGCGGCGCGAGGCGGCGAGGCTCGCCCGACGGATGCGGCGCAGCACATCCACCTCGACCCATTCCTCCCCCTCGCGGCCCGGGGTGAACTCGCCCTGGGAGAGGACGCGCTCAGCGGTGAGCTGCTCGAGCGCCGCCCGCGCCACCCCCGGCGCGAGGCCGAAGGCCTCCGTCGGCGCCCCGGCCGGGAACGGGCCCCGCCCCCGGGCCCAGCGGGCGATTAGCTGCGCGACCGCCCGGTCCACCGGGGCGAGGAGAGCGGTGGGCACTCCCGTCGGCAGCGCCGTGCCCAGCGCATCGCGCAGCAGTCCCGCATCCTCGACCGCCGCCAGATGCTCGGTGCCCGAGATCCGCACCCGGATGACGCGACGCGCCCGCTCGAGCTCCGCGAGCGCTTCCTCGACGTCGAGCTCGTCGGCCGCGCGCTCGGCGATCTGCCCCACGGTGAGCGGGCCGAGGCGCCGCAGGGCGTCGGCGAGCTGCTCGGCGCTGCGCAGCGCCCGCTCCGCCGTGAGCCCCTGCAGGCTCCGCTCGACCTCGGCGATCACCTCGGCGTCCAACAGCTCCCGCAGGCTCACCGTGCCCAGCAGCTCGGCCAGCAACGACTGGTCCAGGGCGAGGGCCGCGGTGCGCCGTTCGGCCAGCGGGGCGTCGGCGTCGTAGAGGAACTGCGCCATGTAGCCGAAGAGCAGGGAGCGGGCGAACGGGGAGGGGGAGGGGGTCTCGACCTCGTGCACCTGCACCCGTCGGCGCCCGACCTGGGTCATCAGTTCCACCAGGGCCGGCAGGTCGTACACGTCCTGGAGGCACTCCCGCGCCGCCTCGAGCATGATCGGGAAGTCCGGATAGGGACGCGCCACCTCGAGCAGATGTGCCGACCGCTGTCGCTGCTGCCACAGCGGCGCCCGCTGGTTCGGGTCCCGGCGCGGCAGCAGCAGCGCCCGGGCGGCGCACTCCCGGAACCGGGCCGCGAACAGTGCGGAGGAGCCGACCAGACGCCGCACCTCCTCCGCGATCTCCTCCGGCTCGAAGGTGAAAAGGTCCGCTCCCGGGGGCTGCTCACCGTGGGGGATGCGCAGCACGATCCCGTCATCGGCCGCCATCACCTGGCCGTCCAGGCCGTAGCGCTCCTCGACGCGGGCACCGACCGCGAGCGCCCACGGCGCCGTGATCCGCTGCCCGGCCGCGCAGTGCAGCACCACCCGCCAGTCCCCGAGCTCGTCGAGGAAGCGTTCGACCACGAGCCGGTCTGGACCCGGCATCACGGAGGTGACCTGCAGCTGCTCGGCGAGATGGTCGAGGAGGACGGTGCGCGCGTTCTCGTCCAGTCCCAGTCCGCTCAGCCGCTCCTCGGCCTCGGCGCGGGGGAGGGCGGCGAGCTCGGCCTGCGCCGTGGAGATTGCCCGGCCGAGGCTCGCGGGACGGCCGTCCCCGTCGCCATGCCAGAACGGGATCCGGCCGCTGAGCCCGAAGGCGGGGGAGACCGTGACGCGTGACGCGGTGATCTCCTCGATCCGCCAGCTGCTGGTCCCGAGCGTGATGACGTCCCCTCGCCGGGACTCGTAGACCATCTCCTCGTCGAGCTCTCCCACCCGCCGCGGCTGGGAGTCGCCGTCGGAGGCGACCAGGTGCACCGGGTACAGACCTCGATCGGGGATGGTGCCACCGCTGGTCACGGCGAGGCGCTGCGCTCCGGGACGTGCGGTGAGGGTGCCTGTGGCATGGTCGTGGACCAGCCGTGGGCGCAACTCCGTGAAGGCGGTCGAGGGGTAGCGGCCGGCGAGCAGATCGATCGTCTGGTCGAAGGCGACGCGCGGCAGGGCCCGATAGGGATGCGCGGAGCGGACCAGATCGAACCAGGCGTCGATCTGCAGGTCCTCCATGGCGGCGGCCGAGACCGTGTGCTGGGCCAGGACGTCCAGGGCGTTGCGGGGCACGGCGAGCGGCTCGATCCGTCCGGCGACGGCCTCCTGCACCGCGACCGCGGAGCGGAGCACGTCGGCCGCGTGCAGGGGGTGGAGGGACCCGGTGGAGACGGCGCCGACGTCGTGCCCGGCCCGGCCCACCCGCTGCAGCAGGCTCGAGACCGACATCGGGGCCGCGACCTGCAGCACGAGGTCGACCGCGCCCATGTCGATGCCGAGCTCGAGGGAGCTGGTCGCGACCACGCAGCGCAGCGTCCCCGCCTTCAGCTGGTCCTCGATCTGCGCGCGCACCTCCTTCGCCATCGAGCCGTGATGGGCACGGGCGATGTCCGGCGCCTCCTCAAGCTCCGCGTCGTCGGACGAGCCCGCGGAGTCGTCCGACGCGGCGGCGAGACGGCGGGTGTGGAGCCGGTTCAGCTTCCCGGTGAGGCGCTCCGCCTGGCTGCGAGAGTTCGTGAACACGATCGTGGAGCGGTGGGCGAGGACCTCCTCGTACACCGCCCGCTCGACGTGCGGCCAGATCGTCCCCGAGACGTCCTCGTCGTCGACGGCATCGGCCGGCGGCTCGATCGCCTGCAGGTCCGGGACGGGGAGGGAGATGCTCAGGTCCCATCGCTTGGTCGAGGCAGGGCGCACCACCGTCGCCGAGCGCCCGCGCCCGGAGCCGCTGAGGAAGGCCGCCACCTCGTCCACGGGCTCGACCGTCGCCGACAGCCCGATCCGCTGCGCGGGACGCTCCAGCAGCGCGTCGAGCCGTGCGAGCGACAGAGCCAGGTGCACGCCGCGCTTGGTGCCGGCGACCGCGTGGACCTCGTCGAGGATCACCGTGTCGACCCCGGTGAGCGTCTTGCGCGCCTGCGAGGTGAGCAACAGGAACAGCGACTCGGGGGTGGTGATGAGAATGTCCGGCGGACGGGCGGCGAGCCGACGGCGCTCCGCGGGCGGGGTGTCCCCGGTGCGGACGCCCACGCTCAGCGGCCGATGATCCTCGCCGAGCCGCTCCGCCATGCGCGCCGTGCCCACGAGCGGCGAGGTCAGGTTCCGCTCGACGTCGACGCCCAGCGCCTTGAGCGGCGAGATGTACAGGACGGAGGTGCGTGGGGAGTCCGGGGGCGGTGCGGCGGAGAGCCGATCGATCGCGCTGAGGAAGGCGGCGAGGGTCTTGCCGGAGCCGGTCGGCGCGACGACGAGCGTGTCCTCACCCCGGGCGATCGCGGTCCACGCCTCCTCCTGGGCGGCGGTGGGTGCCGCGAAGGACTCCTCGAACCAGGTCGCCGTGGAGCGCGAGAACGAGGAGGGGAGGGCGCTGCGGGGGCGGGCCATCGGTCCATTGTCGCGCGGGGGGCCGACGCCCGGTGCGGATCCGCCGAGGCCGACGGGGGCGGAGTCGCGCGACCGGCGATCGCCCCGCGACCACGCCTGCCGCCGCTCCGCGCCGCGTGGCAGGATGGACGGCACGGCGGGGCCCGCAGCGGCTGGTCCTGCGCACTTCTGACGAAGGGATGATCCACATGGCGGAGTTCACGCTTCCCGATCTCGATTACGACTACGGCGCTCTGGATCCCTCGATCTCGGGCCGGATCATGGAGCTGCACCACTCCAAGCACCACGCGACCTATGTCAAGGGTGCGAACACGGCGCTGGAGAAGCTGGCGGCGGCGCGTGAGGCGAACGATTTCGGCACGGTGAACCAGCTGTCGAAGGATCTCGCGTTCAACCTCGGTGGTCACACGAACCACTCGATCTTCTGGAAGAACCTCTCCCCGGAGGGCGGCGACAAGCCGACCGGTGAGCTGGCGGCCGCGATCGACGAGTTCTTCGGGTCCTTCGATGCGTTCCGCGCGCACTTCACGGCCGCGGCGCTGGGGATCCAGGGCTCGGGCTGGGCGGTGCTCGCCTATGAGCCGGCTGGCGGGAACCTGGTGATCGAGCAGTTCTACGATCAGCAGAACGGGGTGCCGGTGGCGACGATCCCGCTGTTCCAGCTGGATATGTGGGAGCACGCGTTCTACCTGGATTACCAGAACGTGAAGGCTGATTACGTGAAGGCGGTCTGGAACATCGTGAACTGGGCGGATGTCCAGGCGCGGTTCGAGAACGCGCGGGCGAACGCGAGCACGATCGTGGTGCCCGGCGCCTGATCCGCTCTGCCGTCGGACGGTCGGTCCCTCTCCGGAGGGGCCGGCCGTTTCGTGTGTTCCGGGGGTCTCCGCCGCCGGTGACGCCCGGTCCGGAGCCGGCCACTTCTGTGACCGGGGTTCTGCGGCCCGGTCCCTGCTGCCGCTGCTGAAAGACTGCGTGTGGCGTGACCTCAGGGCCTGTGGGGCGGTGAGGTCACGCCAGGCGCGGAATTCCAGCAGGGTCGAGCCGTGGACCGTTCCTCCCCACACCCCGTTCATCCACAGGATCCGCGCCGCCCTGGAAGCGCCGCGTCATGCCGAGGACGCTGAAGTCCATCGGCACCGTGCCGAGGCCGGGACGGTCCCGGCACCTCAGGAAGGACGACGCACCATGCGCGACATCCAGACCAGCATCACCGGCAACGCCACCGCCGACCCGGCCATCCACAAGCATCGCGACGGCAGCGAGAGCACCTCGGTGCGGATCGCGGTGACCGGCAGCTACTTCGACCGCGAGAAGGGCGAGTTCGTCGACCGCCGCACCGAGTTCATCACCGTGTACGCCCGGCGCGGACTCGGCCAGAACCTCGCCCACTCCGTGCGCAAGGGGCAGCCGCTCGTGGTCAGCGGTCGCCTCGGCAGCTCCGAGTGGGTTGACAAGGAGGGCGTGACGCGGTTCAGCCTCACCCTGTGGGCCGAGACCATCGGCCACGATCTCCGCTACGGCAGTGCCGTGTTCACCCGCCCGACCCGCGCCGCCGATGTGCCCGTGTTCGACCACGACACCGGCGTGATCCTGCCGGAGGACGTCTCCGACGGAGCGGAGGATCTCCGCCAGGACGAGGCCGAGGAGGAGACCTCCGAAGAACGCGAGCTCGCCGGATCCGCGCCCTTCTGAGCGCAGCGACCGCGGCGGGCGCTCAGTCCGAGGCGAAGGTCTGCTGCAGGGCCGTGGTGATGTCCGGCAGCAGAGCAGCGCCCAGGGCGTATCCGCGCCCGTCGCCCCGGTCGACCGCAGACCAGGTCGTGCCGTCCGCCAGGGCCGCGACGACGACCCGCAGCTTTCCGAGAGGCCGGGCATCTGTCGCCTCGCTCCCGCGAAGCTCCACCGCAGAAGGCGCCAGGTCACCGGCGAGCGCGCCACCGGCGGCCAGGTCCGGCCACTGCACCTGCTCGAGGGCGGCCAGCGGATCGGTGGGCTGGTCCGCGGTGCCGTCGTCGAGGTCGATCGGGGTGAGGTGCAGGGGATCCGGAGCGGTCTCCTGCCCGATGCCCAGCAGGGCGGCGAGCGAGGGCGAGGCCGCCATCAGCTCGGCGCTGCGGGCCAGGGCGAACAGGCGCGGTGCGGGGAGGTCTCCTTCGCCGACGTGGCGGGCGATCTCCAGCACGCTCGCGGCCAGTGCCGCGGTGGGGGCGTCGAGGGGGTCCTGGGCGGGGATCGTCATCAGATCGAGAACTCTCTTCCAGGAAGGCCTGACAGAATGGTGTGGCCCTCGCCCTGCGCGGGGGCACTCCACTGTACCCGGACGTCGAGGACCGGTCCCGCGCTGCGGCGGGTGACCACCACGGCTCCGACCCCGAGGCACTTTGAGGTACCCCGTGAGCTTCTCCGCCCCGTTCGGCGACGTCCCCCGCCCCTCTCCGAGACCGGCGTCGGGCGCCGGCGAGGAGGGGCCGCGTCGGATCTCCCCGCTGGCCATCACCGCCCTCGCGATCGGTCTGCTGCTCGTCGGCCTGGTCATCGCCTCGGAGGTGTGGACCAAGTACCTGTGGATGGATCAGCTGGGCGCGGCCGACGTCCTCCTGGTGCGTTGGGGGACGCAGGCGGTCCTCTTCGCGATCGCCTTCGCGGTGCTCGCCGTCCCGCTCTTCTTCAGCCTGCGGATCTCTTACACGCAGCGTCCCGTCTATCCGCCGATCACCCGCGAGCAGGAGGCGCTGGAGCAGTTCCGCGCGGCCGTCGACCCGCTGCGCCGGGGACTGACCTACGCCGCGCCGGTCGTGATCGGGGCCTTCGGCGGTCTCGCCGCCTCGCGCCGCTGGCAGGACGTGCAGCTGTTCATGCATTCCCAGGACTTCGGGCAGACCGATCCGGTCTTCGGCAACGACATCGGCTTCTACGTGTTCACCCTGCCGGTCATCGACATGGTCGTGTCCTACGGGCAGTTCGTGCTCCTGGTCGCGATCGTCGGCGCCGTGATCGGCCACTTCATCTACGGCGGCGTCGCCTGGGGCCAGGAGCGCGGCCTCGAGGTCACCACCGCCGCCCGCCGTCATCTCGGCGTGCTCGCTGCGCTGTACGTGCTCTTCCTCGGTGCGGGGCACTGGTTCCAGCGCTACGACATGCTGGTCAACGAGCATGACCGCTTCGACGGGGCGAGCTTCACCGACGTCACCGCGATCCTGCCTGCCCAGACCATCATCGCGATCTCCTCGATCGTCGTCGCTGCGCTGTTCGTGCTGTGGATCCTGCGGGCGGACTGGCGGATCCCCGCCGTCGGCGCCGGCCTGATGCTGCTGACCACCCTGGTGGTCGGCAACGCCTACCCGTGGGCGATCCAGCAGTTCCGCGTCCAGCCCAACGAGCGCGCCCTCGAGCAGCCGTACATCCAGGACAACATCGACTCCACCCGCGCGGCCTTCGGCCTCGATGCGATCGAGGAGGTGCCGTACACAGCGGCGACCGATGCGGAGCCCGGTGCCCTGCGCGCCGATGCCGCCACCACGGCGCAGATCCGCCTGATGGACCCCAACGTCGTCTCGCCCACCTTCGTCCAGCGCGAGGCGAACCGTCAGTACTGGGGCTTCGACGAGGTGCTCGCCGTCGACCGCTACGAGATCGGCGGGGAGCTGCAGGACACCGTCGTCGGCGTGCGCGAGCTGCGCCCGGACAAGTTCGGCCTCGCCGAGCGCTCCTGGGTCGACCAGCACATCATCTACACCCACGGGTACGGGCTCGCCGCGGCGTACGGCAACCGCCGCAGCTCAGACGGCGAGCCGAGCTTCCTGCAGTCCGGCGTCCCGGGGAGCGGCGAGCTGGGGGAGTACGAGGAGCGCGTCTACTTCGGCCGCCACTCACCGGACTACTCGATCGTCGGCGCCCCCGAGGGTGCGACCCCCGAGGAGTTCGACTACCAGCGCGGGAGCACCGACAGCGAGGAGGGCGGCGACCAGGTCTACAACACCTATCAGGGCGACGGCGGTCCCTCGGTGGGCAGCTTCGCCAACCAGCTGCTCTACGCGATCAAGTTCCGCGACCCGAACATCGTGATCTCGGGCTATGTGAACGAGGAGTCGCAGATCCTCTACGACCGCGACCCGGCGCAGCGGGTCCGCGAGGTCGCCCCCTTCCTCTCGCTCGACTCGCAGATGTACCCGGCGGTCGTCGACGGCGAGATGGTGTGGGTCATCGACGGCTACACGACCACCACCGAGTACCCGTACGCCCAGGAAGTCGAACTCGACGCGGTCGTGAACGACTCTCAGACCGACCCGCGGGCCAGCGCCGGCAACCGGTCCCGCAGCGCGAACTACATGCGCAACTCGGTCAAGGCCACCGTCAGCGCCTTCGACGGCTCGGTCACCCTCTACACCTGGGATACGGAGGACCCGATCCTCAAGGCCTGGTCCGAGGTGTTCCCTGAGTCCCTGCGCCCGGCCGACGAGATCAGCGACCAGCTGATGTCGCATCTGCGCTACCCGGCGGATCTCTTCAAGGCCCAGCGCCAGCTGATCTCGACGTACCACATCACCGATGCGGACGACTTCTTCACCCAGCAGGACTTCTGGCAGGTCTCCCCGGACCCGACGGTGCAGCCCACCACCAATCCCGACGGCAGCGCGGGCACCCAGCCGCCCCAGCCGCCTATGTACTTGACCATGCAGATGCCGGGCGATGACTCGCCGCGGTTCATGCTGTCCTCCAGCTTCATCCCCTCGGACGGACAGAGCGTGCTCACCGGCTTCCTCGCGGTGGACTCCGAGACCGGCAGCGACGGCGGCAATCCCGCCGAGACCTACGGGAAGATGACGCTGCTGGTCCTGCCCACCTCGAACCCGGTCAACGGCCCGGGACAGGTCCAGGCCACCTTCAACTCCGATCCGACCGTCTCGCAGGCGCTGAACCTGCTGCGCGAGGGTAACTCCGAGGTGATCAACGGCAACCTGCTCACGGTGCCCGTCGGCGGCGGCCTGCTGTACGTCCAGCCCGTCTACCTGCAGTCCTCGACCGCCGGCGGCGGTACCCAGTACCCGCTGCTGCAGATGGTGCTGGTGTCCTTCGGCGACAAGGTCGGCTTCGCGCCGACCCTCGACGAGGCGATGGACCTGGTGTTCGGCGGCGATTCCGGCGCCGACGCGGGTGACGCCGAGGTGACCGGCTCGACCGAGCCCGCCACCGGGAGCGAGGAGTCGCTCACCGGCGCGGTGGACACCGAGGGCGGCGAGAGCACCCCCGCGGAGCCGCCGGCGGACGGTGAGACCACCGAGCCGACGCAGGCCCCGACGGAGGAGGGCACACCGCAGCAGCGTCTCGACCAGGCCCTCGCGGACATGGACGCCGCGGTGATCGACGCCGAGGAGGCCATGGCCGCCGGGGACTGGGCCGCCTACGGCGAGGCCCAGGACCGACTGACCGACGCGCTCAACCGCGCGAACACCGCCAACCAGGAGATCAACGGGGGAGGCGCCTCCGACGGCGGAGAGGGCTGAGCGCTCATCCCTCGCGAGGGCACCCCTCCCATGGCGCCAGTCGACCCTACCCCCGTCAGGTTGGCGGGGGGCTTCTTGGTT